>DASRZP010000092.1 GCA_035686305.1 Thermodesulfovibrionales bacterium
TACCCTCTGTCAGTCTTTCTTTTTTTTCTCGCGACATTATGCAAGGAAACGGCGCTTGTCTTTCCCTTTCTGGTCATCGCTTATGACCATTTTGTGAGAAGGGACCGTAGGACACTATGGAATCAGGCAGCTCGATACCTGCCTTTTTTTTCAGCGACTGCAGTCTATTTCCTTCTCAGGGCCCAAGCCCTCGGCAGTTTTGCTCCTGTGAAACGGCATGCCGAATTGAGCGCTTATCAGTATGTCATCAGTGCCCTTCCTTTGCTCAGGGATTACGCCTTGAAACTCATACTGCCGCTGAACTTGCGTGTCTTCTATACCTTTCATCCAGCCTCGTCGCTGCTAAAGGCGCCGGCCTTTTCTGCCCTCATCTTTGTCATGATAGTGGCGGTGTCCCTCTTCATGGTGCATAGGGCGAACAAGAAGGCTTTTTTCTTTTCGATGATGATTCTTTTCCCTTTGCTTCCGGTCCTTTACATCCCTGCCCTCGGTGAAAACCCTTTTTCAGAGCGGTACCTCTACCTGCCTTCAGCAGGATTCATTTTGCTTCTTTCCTTGGCGGTGCAATACCCACAGAAGGCATGGCGGAAGGGCTTCTTGTCCCTGCCTGTCGCTGTCTGTCTGCTCATTGCCTTATATTCCGCAGGAGTCGTTGCGAGGAACCCTGTCTGGAGGAACGACCGCACCCTCTGGGAAGACGCAGTCATAAAGTCTCCGGATGCTGCGATAGCCCATTATAATTTCGGCCAGGTGTTATACAGGGAGGGTGAACTGGATGGGGCTGTCCGGCAGTATCGGGCAGCGCTTCAGTTGCAGCCGAGCCCCAAGGTCTATAACGATCTTGCTGTTGCGTACAATGACTTGGGCATGCCCGATAGGGCGATAGAACTTCTTCAGGTCGCCGTCCAGATGAACCCGGATTTCGCCGATGCCCATAACAACCTCGGTGTGGCTTATATCGCCAAGGGTTTATATCGGATGGCAATCTATCACCTCAATAAAGCCGTCAGCTTGGACCCGTCCTTTTCAGGCGCTTACAGCAACCTGGGCCTGAGCTATGAATGGCTCGGCATGAGGGATGACGCCATTATCAACTACAAGAAGGCCTTGCAACTTGATGCGAATAATATGACGGCACGGAACAGGCTCAGCACTCTTTCGCCGGGGCTGAATGCACAATAAGTGCGGGAATTTTCCGAAGCCTGTACTTCTCCCCAACCCCTGCAGCATATAAGAGTTTTTTGCCTGTTCCGGAGCTGCAGGCGAGCCTTGGGGCGCCCCACATTCAGGGAATAGGGGATACCCTCTCACATGGTAGCCTCGAAATTGGTCAAAGTAGGCAAATTTCTGTTGCTCATGGTGAAATCGCAAAGCCGGTTTGGTTAATATCTGTGGAAGGATTCCCAATTGTTAATGTAACCATTTGTTTTATTGGGAATTTTTTTAAAGATGATTTCTGGCACTATTGTTGCTTATATTTATGGCGTTGTGAAAACGATATATATGAAGAAGAAACCATCTCTCATCTGTCTTGTTTCACTGATCGTCGTATTTTTTGCATGTTCCCCGGTTTTTGCGGCTGTGGAGGCACGTTTTCTTTATAATCTGTCTGATTTTTTCGGCACGGTCCCGGTGGCCGGCGCCGGCCTGGCTATTGATTATGACAGGAATGAAACCTATGTGCTCTATCAGGAGACAGCAAGGGTGTTCAACGAGGCCGGCATGGAGGTGTACAGCTTCAGCGACGCCGGCACCGATCTTGGTATTATGAGGGGTCTTGCGGTCCTGCCCGAGGGAGATCTCATTACTCTATCCTTCAGTTACGAAGGCGGGGCCAGGATTGTTCGCCGTAATTACAGGGGAGAGCCGATCTCTGAAATTAAGATGAATGGGCTGCCCTCAGAACTTTCGCAGTTTGTGCCGTATCAAATGAGGTACAACAAGGGGTTGCTTTACTTTGCCGATTTATCACTGCAGGTAGTTGTTACCGACGTGAACGGTCTTTTTAAAAAGCAATATGATCTTTTGCCCCTGCTGGAGCTTAAGCCGGATGAACGTGCAGACAATATGATGACTGGTTTCGATGTTGACAAGGACGGAGACCTTTTGTTCACCATAAAAGTTCTCTTCCAGGCGTTTGTGCTTTCACCTGAAGGGAAGCTGCGATCGTTCGGTCAGGCCGGGAGCATGCCGGGGAAATTCAACCAGGCATCAGGAATTACTTCGGACACCAGGGGAAATTACCTGGTCGCCGATCAGTTGAAGGGAGCGGTCCAGATATTTGACAAAGGGTTCACGTTTTTGAGTATGTTTGGGGATTGGGAAGGCGAACCTGGCACCCTTCTTTCGCCGCAGGATGTAGCCGTGAACAGCAAGGATATGGTTTATGTGGCTGCAAATAGAGGGGTGAGTGTCTACAGGTTGTCCTATAAATGAAATGGCTCTCTTGAGTGAAGAGCTTATGGCAGCAATGATCTCATCATCGCTGCCACAGATAAGGAGGTGGTGAGAGGAAGAAAAGAGTTGGTTCAATGGGGGTTAATGGCGGGATACCCTCAAGGTATCTCAAATTGTGAACAAAATCCTCCGAAAAAGGTAAACCCACCGCGAGGTGGGGGCGCAAAGCCGACGGGTCCCCTTGGGACGGCCGGGTTGCCGGAGAGAAAAGATTAGTGATTCGGAGGATTAGATGAAAGTTAGCAAGATAGCGATAATTTTTGCGGCAGCCCTCTTTGTTCTGGGGCTTGCAGGCAGCAGCTTCGCGTTCCATTCCGGCGGCGTCGCCGAGTGCACAGGCTGCCACCAGATGCACAATGCAGCTACCGCCAACCTGACCATCGGCGTTGATCCGAGCTCGACCTGTCTTGAGTGCCATGGCGAGTCAGGCCAGTCCAGCTACCATGTCGCCACTAAGACATCTGAAATGCCTGCGGGAACCCCGCCGAACAATGAAGGCCCCGGCGGTGACTTCGGCTGGCTGAACAAGACCTATTGGCCGTCTGTCCGTAATGCCGTAACCACCAACTACGGTCAGAGACACGGCCATAACATCGTAGCTGCTGGCTATGACACCGGATACCTCATAGCTGACCCTGATAACAATACTGCTCCTGGCGGCACGTTCCCGGCAGGATCTCTCCACTGCACCAGCTGCCATGACATGCACGGCAAGGGCCGTTGGACGACGGCAGGCACCTACAGCAAGACCAGCGGCGCTATCTACACCTCTGGTTCCTATGGTTCCTTACCGTCAACCTTCTCAACTGGTGAACTTTTGTCAACTGGCGTATACCGTCTGCTTCGTGCAGGAGACACTGTTGACGGCGTGACCTTCCCGGCCACCCCGCCGGTTGCGGTCGTAAACAGCACCTACAACAGGTCAGAGTACTACACCCAGACCCGCGTGGCCTACGGCTCAGGTATGTCCGATTTCTGCGGCACCTGCCATCCTGACATGCACAGCACGGCAGGCATACTCCGTCACCCGCAGGGTACGGTAATGGCCGGCTCGATACAGGCCAACTACAACAGCTATGTGAAGTCCGGTAACATGACGGGCACCGGGACCAACTCGTACCTGTCGCTTGTTCCGTTTGAAGAAGGCCTGACCTACACCACAGCCAACATCAATACCCTTAAGAGCCATGCCCAGACCAACGATTCCAACCTGAACGGTCCGGGTACCGGCACCGTGCCTGCAACAGCAACGGTTATGTGCGTCTCCTGCCACAGGACGCATGCGAGCGCATGGGAAAATATGTTCAGATGGGATCCCTCCCAGACGACCATCGTCACCGCTGGCGCGTATCCCACGGGTAACAGCGGCCAGGGCTATAGCGCAACGGAAGCCTCAAAAGGCTACTATGACTACAATACAACGAAGTTCTCAGCCTATCAGAGGCAGCTCTGCAACAAGTGCCACGCTAAAGACTAGTCGTTCAGGCACTGTGCCGAGGGTTGTCTACTTGGCATATCGTGAAAAGGGCCGGCATATGCCGGCCCTTTTTTTTTCGTTCTTCATGGATTTGTGTGGATGTCGTCATTCCCGCGCAGGCGGGAATCCAGAGGGGCGATGTACTGGAAAAGCTGGATTCCCAACGGATAAAGAGATGTGGTTGTTCCACGGTAATCTCTGGAGAATCATAAGTTACTGATATTCAAAGGTTTATTTTACAACAAGGAGAGGCAACTTATGGAATAGATTTTGCTAGGAAAATGAAGATTTCAGGATTCGGAGGAAGAGAGAAGGCGAGGGGTGTTGACGCTGATTGCGAGGGTGTTTAATTGAAATTGAAATGAATGCTCATATGGCGTATGATAAGAAGCTGCATAAAGGGAGAAATGTGAAAAGAATAGCACTCGTTCTCTTTTTCTTTGTGTTGCTGACGGGATGCCAGACCATGCCTGTTGTGGCAAGGCTAAGTCTCGAAAACGCCGGCGGGTTCTTTCTCTATGTGCAGCCTTTCCCTAAGGAGGCGGAAAGGCTCAGGTTTTCGCTGGAAAAAGTCTCGGCGTTGACCACAAAGGGTGAGGAAATCCCCCTTTCCCTTGCATTCAAAGATTTTAATGCGGATACGCTGGGAAGGCAGCGCCTCCTTGCATTCGTCGCACTTCCTCCCGGTGAGTATGGGGGTTTATCCTTCCGAGTCAAGAACGCCGGGTTGAAGACGCAAGAGGGGATAGCTTCTCTTATTGTTCCCGAAGGCCCGGTGAAAGTGGACTTTAACTTCCATGTTGAGAGGAAAAAGGCGTATGTGATCCAACTCGCATTGAATTATGGTGAAGCGATAAATAACGTTACCTTCAGACCTGTGTTTCTCGCATCTGTCTCGAAGATGCCGCTGAGCGGTATGACCGGATATATTTCGAACTACGGCTCTGATGTCGTAACCGTTATTGACAAGAAAGGCGTTGAGGCTTCAGGTGCCATTGCTACGGGGAGGGGCCCGAGGGCCGTAGTGGCTGATCCGGTGCGCTTTAAGGCCTACGTGGCCATATCGGATGAGGATGCCGTTGAGGTCATCGATATTTTGACCGGCAATACGATCAACAGCGCCAGGATTGCGCCCGGCGACGACCCTCGCGAGATCGCCCTCACCCGTGACGGCAGCATGCTGCTTACCGCAAATTATGGAACGAGGACCGTAAGCTTTCTCGATGCTTCTAATCTTGTGGAGTTGCAAAGAATTCCTGTGGGTGACGGCCCTCGCTCGCTCCTGATCGACAACAGCGGCAAAAAGGCCTACGTCTTCAACAGTTATTCCAATAGCATGTCCATAATCGATATAGCACGCAGGACAGTTGTTGCAACTCTGCCACTGGAATCAAGCCCCGTGCGGGGGCAGTTTAACAGTAAGGGTGACCGGCTGTACGTGATATTTTCAGGCTCTCCCTACCTTGTCGTCCTTGACGTCGCCACCCTTAACGTCGTAAGGAGGGCGTTTATAGGGATGGGGGCGATCTCCATGAAGGTCGATACAAAGACTGATCTCCTTTACATCGGCAACAGGCGCGATAATTCTGTAACTGTCTATAATCCCTTCACCCTCACCCCTTCTTACAGCATCAGGACAGGAGGACCCGTAGGCTATATGACGATCGATGGAGATGAAAACAACCTTTGCCTTGTAATGCCGGAAAAGAATATTGTTTCGATTGTCAACCTTATCAGCAGGAAGGTCGTCGGTGAAATTGAAGTTGCTGAAAATCCCCAGTGGGTGAGCATTATAGGGGAGAGGTAGAAGTCTGGCCGATGAGACCCTTCCCTGCGCTTCACGTACAAAGACTGAGGTGGCTGCAGGTGCTTCTGGAAAGGGCTTATCGCTCGGCTGCGCTCCTGTCCGGATTTCTTCTCTTCTTTCAAGGTGAGGCCCTGGCTGACTCCATTTCCGGCTATCTCGATCTCACATACGCCTTAAGCCACGACAAGTTGGAACTCGGCCCATTGAATACAGGCACAAAAGATCGTATCTTCGACCAGAGATATAGTTTGACCCTGACAAAGAACATCTTTCCGAACCTTGATTTTTCTGCGAGCGGCTTGTTTCAACAGACGAATACTAAAACTACGACCTCAGATGGAGGGGATAGTGACTCACAGACCAGGCTGATAAGGCCCTATCTCGATCTGAAATGGGGCGCTTACCCCTTCGGCGCCGATCTCTCATATTACAAGACCCGGACTGAGGCCAATGCTTCCGGCTCTCAGAAAACTACTCTTACCAGCGAAAGTTATCAGGGCAGGTTGGAGTGGAGACCGGCAGATCTTCCGCTGCTGAACATATTCTTGAGTCATACAAATACCTATGATGAAGCCCGTGCCTCTGAAAACGTTGTGGCTGATCAGGTCTCTTGGACTTCCCAATACTCCCAGGGGAACCTGAACTTCAGATACTATGGCGCCTACTTAGACAATCAAGACAAACTGAGGAACACCGAGGTTACGAACCTCAGCAATGACTTAAGGACAGATTACACGAAAAGTCTTTTTAATGGCCGCGCCAGCTTTTACGGGTTTTATGAGATAGCACATACCAATCTGGACACTTCTGTCGGAGGAGGCGGGGGCACGAGTGTGAACATCCCTGTCTTCCCTTTTCAAGGTCTTTCATCCTTGACGAACACACCGGCCCTTGGCGCCCTTGACCCAAACCCTTTTCTTATCGACAATGTCACTACAGCGAGTGCAGGAATAAATATAGGGCTTCCCCCTGTGGGAGGAGATACAAGGCCGCGAAATATCGGCCTTGATTTTCTTGCAGCGACGGGAGTGAACACGCTTTTTGTCTGGATTGACAGGGATCAGCTCCCTGATGTAATAGCCAACTCTTACTCGTGGGCGGTCTACACGAGCTCCGATAATCTGAATTGGACATTAATCATGCAGCAGGCCTCAGCGACATTCATTCAGCTTTCGAACCATTTTGAGATAACTTTCCCGGATACGTCCGCGAGATATATCAAGGTCGTCGTCAGCCCTCTTTCGCCGACTGTGGCCGCATCTGTACCGTCTTTCCCGGATCCGGACAAGATATTCGTCACCGAGATTCAGGCCTTTACAAAGCAAACTTCCTCTACGAATCGCAGCCGCAGTCTGTCCTCAACAACGCAAAGGGTCAATACGGATCTGCGTGTCATTATCCTCGAAAGGCCTGACCTTTATTACGACGTCTCATATTCCCTCGTAACGGCAAGTGCCGGCGGAATCCGTTCTCCTTCGGTATGGACTCTGTCAAACCTCCTTGGTCTGACCCAGCCACTGAGCAGTATTTTCACGGCGAGGGCTACTGTATCAAGGCAGGACCTTAAGAACGGCAATGCCGAGAAGGTAGTAAACTATAACTGGAACGCAGCCGTCGATGCTGTCCCTCTCAGTACCCTTTCGCAGACTCTGACTTACGGCGGAAGCCTCCTGGAGCAGCCTCAGGGATCGACAACCCAACATAGTCTTTATCTCAGCAACACGGCCCAATTGTACACAGGCATCAGCGCCTATCTCAATGCCGGGACCTTCCTTACCTCCGATTACACCGGCAGAGACAACAAAGGTTCCACCCTGAATTTTGGGGTTACGATGTCTCCCACGAGGAAACTGTCGCTGACTCTGAGCGGCAATCTTTCTAATTCGCGGCAATCCGGGGGCGGACAGCCGAGCAATTCAACATCAACTTCTAGCAAGGATCTTGCACTCTCCTATACACCCTTTCCCTCGGTTTATTTTACTGCTGATTGGGCCTGGCAAGAAAACAATTTCGTACAGAATTACCAGGTCGACTGGTCTCCGTTCCAGGGAGGAGATTTGCAGTGCAGCTTCTATTACAATGAGGTTCTCAATGATCAGAACAATTCAAAAAGCAGGCTCATAAGGCCCTATCTAAGATTGAATCTCAGGAAAGCTGGCTATTTGACACTCTCCTATTCTATAATTAAAGACAGCTCTAACGCTGCAACAGTAGGCGCGATACAACAGAAATCGCAGGAGACGCAAGAGGTTTTTGCGGTTGAATACAGGCTGAATTTTTGATGATCCCTGGGAGGAGAACATGGGAAGCAGGGTGAAGGGAGCAGCAATATGCGCAGTTGCAATGTTCATTGTCATGGTGTCAGCGTGCGCATCCCATCGGCTTGATGTCTGGCGTGACGAGAACATGGATTTTGGGGCGATTAAGACTGTCGCAGTGATGCCTTTTGCGAACCTGTCTCAAGTGCAGCAGGCTGGATCCAGGGTACGAGATACCTTCATGGGCAGACTCATAGCAACAGGTGGAGTCTATGTCTTGCCGCCGGGTGATGTCGCGCGAGGTATTGCGAGGGCCGGGGTTGCAGAGCCGACTGCCCCGTCTCAGGAGGAGGCAATGAAGTTTTGCGGTATCGTGAAGGCAGATGCCGTGATTACCGGGGTGGTCAAAGAATACGGAGAGGTCAGATCAGGTCAGGCTATCGGCTCTATCATCGCTCTAAGCATGAGCATGCTTGAGGGCCAGACAGGGAAGATTGTATGGACTGCCAGCTCTCAAGAAGGTGGTATCAGCGTGAAGGACCGCCTCTTAGGTCCGAGCGGAAAACCCATGAATGAGGTGACGGAACAGGCGGTAGATGATATCATCGACAAGCTCTTTTAATATCAATAAGAGAGTACTCGTTGTCCTCTCCTCCTTCTTCCTCTTCTTCTCCGGATGCGCAAATATCGGTGGGCAGGCCTTCGTTGCGAAGCCCGTGGCAGTCAAGAATGTCCTGCTGGCAGTTTATCCCATCACCAACCTGACCGGAAAAAAGGCGCCTCTGAAAGAGACACGTCAGTTGGTGATCGGGCGACTGCAGGCCCAGGGGGTGAACGTCCTGAGTGATGAGGCGTTAGAAAAAATTATGGTAAGGCACCGGATCCGCTATGTAGGAGGATTGTCGCGTGAGGAATCTGAGTCGTTTAAGTCGGAGCTGGGAATAGACGCTGTTCTCATTATTTTCTATGAGCTCTACGATGACGGCTATCCTCCTAAGATTGCTTTGACTGCAAGATTGGTTTCGACGGGAGGGAGACCTGTAATTTTGTGGTCTGAAAGTGTAGGTTTAGCAGGCGACGATAGACCTGGGATTCTCGGATTAGGTCTGGTCAGTGACCCTCAGATACTCCTGGACAGGGCAGTCTTGCATCTCTCAGACTCCCTCATAGACTATTTATCGTCTGCAGGGATAGGCATGAGAGAGATTGAGGCGGGTTCGGGCGATGAACGCTCGAAAGAGCTGTCTGGCAAGACCGTCCCCCCTAGTTCGGTATGGAATTTAATAAAGGATCTCTTCGGTTCTTTTAAGCCGAGGAGCTATTACATAACTCCTTTCATGGACGCACACAAGAGATACTCTGTGGTGGTTATGCCATTTCAAAATAGATCAGGTAGAATAAATGCAGGTGATGTGTTGATGCTTGAGTTTATCCGGCAGTTGGCCAGTCTGAAGGAGATCACGGTTATCGATCCAGGCATCGTTCGGCAAACGATGCTCGATGAGAGGATAATGATGCGAGACAGCATCTCCCTCGCGGATTTTGACCTTATTACCTCGCGGGTCGGGGCCGATTTGGTGCTTGCCGGAACAGTAACCGATTATTATGATTATCAGGGTCCCGTTGGTACGTGCTATGTGGCGTTTTCTGTGTTGCTGATAGAAAAAAAGCAGAGAATGACGGTTTTTAGTTCTGACAGCCATAATACGGGAGATGATAGGATCACCGTATTTGATTTGGGTAAGATAAGGACAGCGTCTTCGCTGACATCAGAAATGGTCCAGGCAACGGTTGGGCTACTTTCCAAAGGACTGGATAGACGAGAACTTAAGAAGGGAGTGTTATGAAAGCATTTGTCCGCAGACTGAGCATAGGTTTCTCTTTGTTTCTCTTTATTGGCATGTCAGCGCTTGCTTATGGGCAGAACCCATCTGGAGAGGGCGAAGGGAGACAGTCAGACACGACGGGGGGATATATTCTGGTGAAAACCCCTATCACTTCACCACAGGAAGAGTCAGGGGGCTCCGTTCTCCAGAGAGTTCCCATCAATTCATCTCGCTTCTCCGATGTCGCCCTTGCGTCGGTCAATGATGATCCTATCACGTTTCGGGAATTCAGAAAATCCCTTGCAGAGATTCACGGTGAAATGTCGGAAAAAACAGATAAGGCAGGTCGTATAGACTTTGCGCAGGTCTTGAGAAGACTGATTAATACGCGGCTTGCCGTAGCGGAAGCAAAGGAGATAGGTATTGACGAACAACCTGAAATACGCGAGGAGGTAAAGGCATTCGCTAAACAGGCTCTCAGGAGCCTTATGCTCGACCAGCTCACGAAAGATGTCGTACCAGATGAAGCCGAGGTGGAGAAGCTCTATCAGGACCGTCTTGAAGAGTTCAAGCTAAAAGAGGTCTGGTTTTTGAAGAAGGAAGATGCGGAGAAGATGGAGGAGGCGGTAAAGGCCGGAAAGGATTTCGATAATGAGGCTAAACAGATGATTGCTCATCACACGGCGGACACATACAAGGAAGAGAGCCTTAAAAAGGGCGATATGGGGCCTGAGATAAGAGATGCAATTTCCGGCATGGCCGTCGGCAGTGTGAGCCCGATCATCCCTACGCAGAAAGTTTTCCTTATCCTGAAACTGGAGGATGTTCAGTCCTCAAAAGACCCGGCGGCGGTGCGGGAAGAAGCTCGGGCAGAAGCGCTTTCCAAGAAACGGACAAAGGTGATAGAGGAAAATACCAAGGCATTGTCGGAAAAGTATCTGAAACTCGACCAGGAACTCTTTGACTCCCTTGACTTTGAGGCTGAAAAGCCCGGCTTTCTCAGTCTCATGGAAGATAAAAGGGTTCTTGTCGAGGTGAAAGGCGGCGAACCGATTACTGTCGGAGAGTATACGAACGACATAAAGGATACTTATTTCCACGATGTAGAAGGGGCGATCAAGAGGAAGAGGGTCAACAGGAAGAAAAAGGACATGCTCTATAGCATTCTTTCCAAGAGAGCTATCTTAATGGAAGCCCTGGCAAGGGGTATTGATAAGACAGACGAGTATAAGGCGTTGGTGAGAGATTACGAAGACAGCGTGGTCTTTTCGGCCTTTGTGAGCAAAGTTGTCGTCCCCGACGTCAAAGTCTCTCGCGCTGAAGTGGAAGCATATTATCATGAACATCAGTCAGAGTTTTCTACCCGCGAACAGATAAAGTTCGACAGTATTATCTTTGATAAGAGGGATGAAGCAGAGAAGGCGATTGAAGAACTGAGAAAGGGCACTGACCCCAAATGGATAAAGGAAAATGCCGAGGGCCAGGTGGATAAAAAAACTGCCGGTGGTTCCGATGAAGAGGTCGGCGGCGAACTCCTGAATATGTCGGACTTGCCTGAAGGTCTGCACAAGGCTGTCTTGGGCGTTAAGCCCGGCGACGTGAGGCTATATATGAGTTCAAGAGGGTATTTTTATGTCCTCATGATACGAGAGGTCTACCCCCCAAGGCCGTTACCCCTTCAGGCGGTAGGTAATACAATATCTGATAGACTCTTCAGTGAGAAATTAAACAAGCACTTTGACGAATTGATGGGTAAACTATGGGGCTCCTACAGTGTAAAGATATTTGCGGACGACCTCGCAAAACAGATAAAAGAATATAAGCCCTAGTGTAGTGCGGCCAACGCTTCTTTACATATGTGACGTGCAAGGGACTTTGCGACCTTTCTCATGTAAAGGGATTTCTGACTCACTACAGGCGGAATATTGACTCTTCCAGGGAGTCTTTGGTAATGCCGATATCTTTTTAAAAAGGTAGGTTTTTTGGTCATGCCGTTTATGGCCTATTTTCTTCGATACTGACTATCTTCGCACAGAAAGCGGGCGGCACTTTAAGGATGACGACCTTCGTGCCGTTATCAACCCAGCCTGCTCGTGGCTGCCACGAAGTCTCGTGAAATATTAAAGGTTATTATATTGAAGATGGATACGGTACCGAAGCATACTACACCTCATACAACCCTGTATGTCAGCCACTTATTCATCCTTACCGTCGGGTTTTTTATCGGGATTTTTGCTTCATATCTGTTCATGCTGATCCCCTTTGATTTTTCGTCTGAACTTCGAAAGGCCAGAGAACTGGGAATCGTGAGCATATCTACCCTCGTGGACCATCCAAAAACAAAAGACTTTGTGGCCTATTTTTCTCTCCTCTTTTTCCCTTTTTCGTTTTCTGTCCTTCCCTGGTATTTCTGGGCAAGGCGAAGAATGACTCAGTTGAGTGAATTATTTAAGTGTCCGGAGGCGCACGCTCCGGGGGGAAAATATGCCTCCACATTACTTGGTCTTCTGGCAATCTGCGCTTGTGTCATATTGACATTTCGAATCAGTGAGTTTTACATGGCCAATTACAATCCCTTTGTCGGATCATGGCCGTTTCTTGGAGAAGAGGGAGAGAACCTTGCCTGGGCTCAGAGCATCCTTTCCGGCGGCTTATATGGAAAGGACTTCTTCTGCTCTTATGGACCGCTGCTCGTTTATCCTCTTGCGGCGGCGATGAAAATATTCGGTCAGACGGTGGTCATCGAACGAGTTGTAAAGTATTGCTATGACTTGTTGGCCTTCGGGATCGTCGTTGTTTTTCTCTTCAAGACAGTTCGTTCGTATCTCCTGTTTGTCTTAGGGAGCCTTCTCTTTTTTTCCATGTACCCGCCGCTCTGGTCGCTGTCCATCAACTTTAGCGCACTGAGGTTTGTCCCGGAAATTCTCTCTTTTTTCCTCATTAACGCTTATCGCGAAAAAGGCGGAAGGAGACGGCTTGCGATTGCGGGTCTTGTCACGGGGCTAGGCGCCTTATTTAGTCAAGAGGCAGGTATCGCTTCCCTGGTGGTGTCCCTGTGCGCATTGTTGCTCCGCAACGTCATGGAACATCGCAACGTGAAGCTATTTATCACCGATACGGCTGCCCTGACGGCTGGACTGGTCACAGCGATCTTGCCTGCAATCCTTATTTTCGCCGGTAAGAACGATTTCACCATGTTTCTGGACAACATGTACGAACTCCCCATGGTGATGACGTTGGGCTACGCCGGCATTCCTTTCCCCGCGTTTCGGGATTTTCTTTCCCATCCGATGCAGACGTCTCCCGTGTCATATTGGATGATTTTTTTTTACAGTATAATGTCCGTATATCTTGCGGTTTCGTTTCTTCTGAAAAGTGATCAGAGAACACTGTACCTTAGGGTAATGCTTTTGTTGTACTGTATGATTCTCATGAGAATACCTTTGGGAAGGTCTCTTGGAAACGATATTAAGGTCTTTCCACCGACATTTATTCTGCTTGCGCTTCAAATGGATTCTTTGGCAGCCGCCATGAGGTGCAGTCAGAAGATCTATATGAAACTCGGTCATGCCATATTTGCACTTATCATCTTGGGTACGCTGTCAGTTGCGTTATTCTCCGGACCTTCCATTCTCGGACACAACATGGAAGACACGGTAGAGAGACTCATACGTTTCCCGCAAATGCATTCAGTCAAACCAACAGGCGTCCCTGTTCATGACATCGGCAGGGGGGGTGTATTGTATGATCCCGCTACGGCAAAAGACATGATCCGGATAAAAAACTTTCTTGACACGTATGCCCGGGATGACAGATACGTATATTTTTTTCCGAATGAGGCGGCCTACTATTTTGTCTTTAATAAACAGAACCCGACCCGCTACGCCTATGCCTATCATGCGGCGACCTCTGCACAACGACGAGAATTAATCTCAGACCTTGAAAAGAAAAAGCCCAGATTCATCGTTTACAGCCTCAATACGTGGCGCGTCGACGGTATACCGGAAACGGTCCAGGTTCCGGAGGTGGTGGATTACATAAGGCAAAAGTATGATACGTTCTCCGATCTGGGAGGGGTGATTATTCTCCAGAGAAAATTTACCTGATGTGCGCGAATGCGCACGCAACTTCTTGCGGAAACTCGCGACTGTCGTAAGAGGTTCGAAATCAATACAACGCCCGATGATATTAACAGTCTCAAAATAATATTTACAGATGTGCTCCCTATTATTGGTCATGCCCGAGATCCTTAGTCGGGCATCCATTCTGTTCAAAGTGGATTCCCGCCTTCGCGGGAATGACGGCCAAGAATGTGCAGACTATTAT
>DASRZP010000093.1 GCA_035686305.1 Thermodesulfovibrionales bacterium
ATGAACCTAATGCAAGGAGGGTTTACTGTGCTGGAAGCCGCAAACGGGCAAGAAACACTTGAGAGCTTGCAGCTAAGAAAACCGGATATTTTGGTGATGGAAATGCATGCTGGAGGGCTCAATGCGGTAAAAATACTTCAGTTTATGCGTACAAGAAAAAACTTGCAAGATGTACCAGCTATCATTCTTTCAGCGACTTTTCTTCCTGAAGAAGTGAAGCAAATCATTGCTCTTGGCGCAAGCAATTGTCTTAATAGAACAACGACGACCCCCCTTGTACTTTGCAAAAAGATCAAAGACATTTTGACAAGTTAGGGGCGGCCAAACAGCCGTAAAGAAGACCATAAACACCAAAGATATCGAGCTTCGCTCCAGCCCTTTTCAACAATGCGGCGAGATTCTGATCGCTATAGTCTTCGTCACTGCCTTTGTGTGAAACATACCCGCTCATTTCCTTTTCCCTCCATAGATGCAATCCTTATCATGCCGGACGCCAATGATCAGCGTCTCTCCCCAGAACCTTGCCGGCGTAATACTTCTCCCCTTTTCTCTCAGGTTTCCTTCTTCCCTCGAACCGGCAAGTGAATATGCTCTAAGGAACTAAGGATGCAAGGAGCGATTGAGAAGGTGTAACCTATTCCTTAGTCTTTGTCTTCAGCGTCTCTTCCATCATCAGGATATATTTCACGAACTTGAATCCGAAGAGCATGAGTTCCACATCATCGGTGCTGAGTTTCTCATGTAACGTTTCATCAACTTCAAAGTGGTCCAGGAATTTGCTGTTGAACACGAACCGGCGAAATCTATCCGTGTCATAACAGGCCATATAAAACAACTCCTGTTTCTTCTCATCGAGCTCCTTCCCCGGCAGGTTCCGCATCAGGATGATGCTCTTCCAACTCCTGTTCAGCTCATCGTAACGGTCTACGCCCTGATCCTCTCTCCATCGCTCGACCGTCCATTCGTCAAGCTCTTCAAACCCCTTACAATGGGCTTCCCTGACGAAGAAAAAGAACTCCTCATCGACGATCTCGCCGTCAAGGGCCTTTTTCAGGGTACCCTGGCCGATAGGATAGTACCTGCAGTTCGCCGGCCTGTCTTCATAGATGGAACATCCCTCGGACGTAACAAAGTGGCAACTCCTCGCACCGTCGTCCTTCATCCTGAGGAAAAGAAAGGGGAATGACGACTTTTCCTCGGTCCTGGTATAGGTATATCTTTCGAGGAATTCCTCGGATGTAATACCGAGCCTCCTCTTCAGGGCAATGATATCATAGGGCGTGAGCATGATATCGATGTTGCTGCAACACTTCGTGAAACAGGAAATCCCCTTGTGACACGTAAACCTGAACCTGCTCTTTGGGGTGAGCTGGACGTGATCGACAGCGGACATATTCAGCATAAGGGCCTCCTGAATTCTTGATCTTTTATTATAGACGGCGGGTTCCGGAAAAAGCTATTTCGACCGTTCTCGAAGCCATTATCAGTTCATCACTGAATGAAGGGATCGAGAGAAGATCGTCGGGAACCTCCCAAAAGCCCTCAGTGGTATTCAGGCGCTCATTGACTGGGTCAGCTTCCTTCGCGCAGGGATGATGAGCGCAGTATCTCTCCTGAGACAAGAAAGGGCCGGCCCCTTCGGGGTCGGCCCTTGGCTCCGGTACAATAGCTCAGCCCGCTTTTTACAACAGGGGAACGATGAGCAGGGCAACAATATTGATGACCTTGATCATCGGGTTGATGGCCGGTCCTGCTGTGTCCTTGTAAGGATCGCCGACTGTATCACCGGTGACAGAGGCCTTGTGTCCATCGCTTCCCTTCTTATGAACTTTCCCTGTGTCATCGGTAACGCCCTCTTCAAAGGATTTCTTGGCATTGTCCCAGGCGCCGCCGCCGCTTGTCATGGCGATGGCCTGGAAGAGTCCGGTCAGGATACTTCCGATAAGTACGCCTCCAAGTGCCTCTCTTCCAAGCAGAAAACCTACAATAACAGGAACAACAACTGGGATGAGCGCAGGGACCATCATCTGCTTGATAGCGCCTTTTGTGACAATATCAACACACTTGCCATATTCCGGCTTTGCCTTATATTCCATAATTCCGGGGATCTCCCTGAACTGTCTTCTGACTTCATCAACGATGCTGCCTGCTGCTTTTCCAACAGCCTCCATCAGGAGTGAGCCGTAATAATAAGGAAGCAGACCGCCGATAAAGAGACCTGCCAGAACCATCGGGTTTGAGAGATCAAAATAAAGCTGTGTGCTGAATGACCTTGAATACTCCGCAAAAAGAACCAGAGCTGCAAGGCCTGCTGAACCGATTGCATAACCCTTTGTAACAGCCTTTGTTGTGTTTCCGACTGCATCGAGAGGATCTGTTATGTTACGAATCGCTTCAGGTAGTCCTGCCATTTCTGCGATACCGCCTGCATTGTCAGTAATCGGTCCATATGAGTCAATCGCAACAACGATGCCTGTCATCGAAAGCATGGAAACTGCGGACAATGCGATAGCAAAAAGACCGCCTGCTGCGTCACCTGCAAATCCGCCACCCAATGAATAGGCTCCGAGGATTGAGGCAACAATAACTATCACAGGAGCGGCGGTTGACTTCATGCTGACAGCGAGGCCTGCGATCACGTTTGTGCCGTGGCCTGTCAGACTGGCCTTTGCAATGTGTTTCACCGGGGGATACTGTGAAGCGGTGAAATATTCAGTTATGACCACGATCAGTCCGGTCAATGCAAGGCCGATAATTGCCATAAGGAAGACGTTCATCTGTGTAAATGAAGGGTGAGAGGCCATTGAAGCCGCATCTACGCCTTCAAGAAATCTACCTGTCACAAAATAAAACACTATTGCGGCGAGAACTCCGGCAACGGAAAGCCCCTTATAGAGGGCGCCCATAATGTACTGGCTCTTGCCGAGCTTTACAGCAAAGGTTCCGATAATGGAAGCGATGATCGATATTCCGCCGAGGAGCATCGGGAATTCCACCCATGGGCTTTCAGCGCCAAAAACCGTCTTAGCGAGGAGCATTGCTGCAACGAGCGTGACCGTGTATGTTTCATAAAGGTCAGCTGCCATGCCTGCACAGTCGCCGACATTGTCGCCAACGTTGTCTGCTATAACTGCGGGGTTCCTCGGGTCGTCTTCCGGTATGCCCGCCTCGACTTTTCCGACGAGGTCCGCTCCGACGTCTGCTGCCTTTGTATAGATACCGCCTGCGATACGGGCGAACACACTCATGAGTGAGCATCCGAACCCGAGACCTACGAGCGCATGGAATGCCATCTCAGGGGCTGCCTGTCTTGCTATTGTGTAAAAGCCGGCAAGTCCTATAATTCCGAGACCAACGACCATGACTCCGGTCACCGAGCCGCCCTTGAACGCAAGGCTGAGTGCAGCCTGGAGCCCTTTGTGGGCAGCCTGTGTTGTACGTACGTTTGCGCGGACTGTAACCCACATGCCTACAAAACCTGCAAGCGCTGAACCCAGTGTTCCAATAAGAAAACCAGCAGCTGTCCAGATACCAAGTCCGGCAACGGCAATCAAAATAATCAGGGCAACAAGCACAATTGCAACAGTTTTATATTCACGTGCAAGAAATGCATATGCTCCCTCTTTAACCGCATTCGAGATCTCCTGCATCTTCGCGCTCCCCGCATCCTGCTTCGATACCCACATTGCAGTCATCACAGCGTATATCACGCCTAACAATCCGCAACCTAAGGCGAAAAGTATTGTTAAACTCATGTATTCTCCTCCTTCGATAAGATGTTGTTCGAATTAGTTATAAGTCAGACTGAATGATCCTGGATTTCGACGAACGCTGTCTTCACCTCCCTTGTTTGGACTAAAGATTATTAATGTATTCCCACCGAGGCTTGCCAACAAAATGTCCCTTATTCCCTTGCTGCCTGTTTTGCAAAGACCATTGCCGTCGCCCGGTAGAACATATGGGCCATCTTCGAAAAGGGCGCGTAGGCGAAGAGGAAGAAGATGAAAACGAGATGGGTGACATAGATGGGATAAGCCAGGGCCGCGATATCGGCAAGCCTCAAGAGCTCGGAGAGTATGCCTGTTGCCATGATTGCAGTCACAACCACAATGAAGAGCCAGTCAAAATAGCTGCCTGCCCCCGCCTTTTCAGCATTCTTCAGACGGTTGCTGATGACAAGGGACATCCCGATGAGGAGGGCAAGGGCACTTGCGTTTCCAAGAATCTTCATAGGATCATAGAGCGGATATGGCGATTCGCCGAAGTGGAAGAGCGACGAAGCCTGTATACCAAGGATTTCATATCCATAGAGATACGCAATCGCCCAGGTCGTTGTTATCGCAAGTCCCACGAAGGCGTAGAATACGAGAAGGTGTGACGTTGATCTTGCCTGTGTTACATTACACTTCTTGAACCTCTTGTGAGTAAGGATCTCAATAATCGTATCCTTGATGTGGGCTGTCAGGTTGCCTCTTAGCGTCACGCCGTTGCTCATCGCCGCCCAATACTTCCTGATTCCTGCGATAAAGCTCAGCACGGCAAAGACTGCTGCCGCGATGAATACCGTGTCGATGAGGGGAACAGGGATGAGCTTTGCATAAACGATCTCCCCTTCAGGGAGTCCCGAGAGGTATCCCCTGGCGCCGATAATCCCGAGAAAAATGAGCACCGGCAGTGCAAAGAGGAGGATCAGGTATTTTGAGTCGGCAACCATGTTCGCAAGAGCAGAGGGTGAAGAATACGTCTTGATCGTCATCTTCCTGATCGCGCCGAGCACCTCGCCCGGTTTAGCGCCCCGAGGGCAATATGCAGTACAGTCACTGCACTGATGGCATAGCCAGACATCGGGGTTGCTCAGAAGCTTGTCCTTCTGCCCCCACTGGGCAAGGACCATCTCCTTCCTCGGGAATGGCTTGTTGTCGGGAGTCACATTACATACCACAGAACATGTGGCACACTGGAAACACTTCTTGAGTGACTCTCCTCCGTTGTTGATGATCTCTTTAACAAAACTTAAATCCGGGCTTATCACCTGTTCCGCCATGAATGAACCTCCTCTTTCAGATAGAGGCTGAAGTGAGGGTTACGAACCTATCCTTCTGCGTTCTTCAGCCTTTTTTCAGCTCAATCCTAACCTTTATCCTAAAATCCCTTAAACGGATTTGGGCCTATCTCCTTAACCTTCTCGACAAACTCGTTGATCATCTCAGGCAGCCTGTCATACTCCGAGATCGCCACCTGCATCATCTGGACCCTCTCGGACTCGAGCTGCAGCCTGTTCAGAGTCTCTCCGATCTTGCTGAACCGGTAATTGGCGAGCTCGCTGCCCTTCACGAAGTGACACTGGTAGTTCTCTCCGTACTTGCAGCCGAGGAGAAGCACGCCGTCGATGCCTTTCGAAAGGGCATCGGCGACCCAGACGAGATTCATGCCGCCGAGACATCTCAGCGAGACAAACCTTACGCTTGGATCGATCCTCTTCCGATTGATCGCCGCCGTGTCCAGCGCAGGGTATGCATCGTTCTCGCAGACGAGGGCGATGATCCTGAACTCATCCTCCTCGGACTCAACAGACTTGATCATCGAGCCGACAATATCGACACTGTAATCCTTGAAGGCGACGATCCTTTCTGGACATGCACCCATGCAGGTTCCGCAGCGCCTGCACCGGTTGATCTTGTAATAGGGTATCCCCTTCTCGTCTTCGTCAATTGCGCCGAAGGGGCATTCCTCGGTGCATCTCTTACAGGCAGTACACCTGATGAGCATCGGATCAGGGAAGGTGATGTCCCAGGCCCTTGGATGGACTGCGACACCCCTCGATACATGGTCAAGGCACTGTATCGCCTTAAAGGCCGCCCCTGCACCATCCTCCTGGGCCTCTGCCATGTTCATCGGCTGTCTCACACCGCCGGCAGCATAGATGCCGGTCCTCCTCGTCTCGTACTGGAAACAGATAAAATTCGAGTCCGCAAAACCGCAGGCGCCTTCAAGGGGCGGTATCTCAGGGCCCTGACGGTAGCCGAGGTTCAGAATAAATTCCGGCTTCGGCGTCGACTCGAGGTAAGCCTTTTTCGCCTCATCGCCCTTTGCAGCCGCCTGGGTTATTCCGTCAAGATATTCCTGGGGGGCCTTCGTCGTAGGCACCATGCCTGTTGCGAGCACGACGAGGTCAGCCTCGATCTTCACCTTCTCACCGAGCAAGGAATTTTCGGTCTCTACAAAGAGATTCCCCTTTCCTCCGTCTGTTACACCCGTCACGTCCGCCTTTGTCAGCATGACGCCGGGATCGTTCTGGGCCTCTTTATAATAGGCCTCAAGTCTTCCGGGGGTTCTGATATCGATATAAAATATCATCGCCAGGGCATCAGGGTTCTGCCTTACGTATTTCGCCTGTTTCAGGGATGTTGCGCAACACATGGCAGAGCAGTAGGGAAGATGGTTCGGGTTCCTGCTCCCCGCGCACTGAATGAAGGCGACCTTCTTCGCTTCTTTTCCGTCGGAGGGCCTGACGATCCTGCCGCCGTTCTTCCGGGCAATCTCCTCGAACTCAATATTGGTAACGACATCCTTGAACTTTCCGTATCCGAGATAGTCAAGTTTCGTCGCGTCATAGGGCTGCCAGCCCGAGGCCATAACGATCGCCCCGATCTTCATCGTTTCAGAACCGTCCTTTGACGCAATAGTCACATCGTAGAGACCCGGCTGGCCGTCGGTCTTCTCCACGTATGCAGATTTATATACCTTGATATCAGGGTGGCTCTCTACCTCCCTAATGGTCTTCTCGATGTCAGTGTCAACGATGAGGGGCTCCTGGAAGAAGTCGCCTGTAGGGATCTTCTTGTAAAGCCTGTTCGCAAAGCCCCCAAGCTGCGCCTCCTTTTCTACGAGCACAACCTTCTCGCCGGCCCTGGCCGCCTCAAGGGCCGCAGTCATTCCCGTGATGCCTCCGCCGATGACGAGGAGGGTCTCGGTAAGATCGGCGAGGATATTGGGTTCCGGCAGATCACCTTTCTGGGTCTTTATGATCCCCATGGTGAGGTAATCAGCGGCAACAGCCTGGGTCTCATCATTGTTCGGCTCCAGCGTCCATGCAACAAATTCCCTGATATTCACACGCTCTGTTATCGTTCCTGGGAAATCGAACTCCTCAAACTTCACGCGGGGAGAACAGGCTGCGATAACGATGGTGTTCACACCTTCCTTCTCCATGTCCTCCGTAATCATTCCCACGCCATCGGGACTGCAGAGGATATCATGGGTCTTGCAGAGAGGGATCTTCATGTCCTTTATCGCAACATTCGAGAGCTTATCTATATTGACGGCTTCACCAATACCGCAGCCCTTGCAGATATATACGCCATACTTTTTGTCCATCCCTACCTCCTCCTCAAGCTCTGGATGCTCTTCATAACAACACCCGTTGCATCCTGTGCTGACCGTGCAACATCAACAGGGCTCTTCAGTGTTCCCACCGCATAGACCCCCTTCTTTGCCGATGTGTCCACAAACCCTTCCGGTGTATAGGAGAGATCCTTTATCGTCTTCGCTTCCCTTGTGCTCGGGGCCATTCCTGTTGCAAGGACTACCATGTCAAAGGTCGCCTTGATCTTGCCTTCGCCGAAGATGTCTTCGGCCTCGACAATGACGTCCTTTGTTACGGGGTCTTCGGTGATGCCTGCAACCTTCCCCTTCGTGAAGGTGACATTCGGATCGTCCTTCACCTTCCAGTAGAATCTCTGCTCATAGAGACCGGGGGTTCTGATGTCGATATAGAATATCCGGGCCTTTGAATCGGGATACTGCTCCCTCACATAGAGGGTCTGCTTTAGCGAGGCCAGGCAGCAGATATAGGAACAGTAGGGGAGGTGATTCTCATCCCGTGATCCTGCACACTGGACAAAGGCTATGTTCTTAACCTCTTTTCCGTCAGAAGGCCGGAGGATCTTCCCCTTTGTGGGACCGTTCGGCGCTGCGAGCCTCTCCATCATCATATTGGTTATCACGTTCTGGACCTTGCCGAATCCGAGGATATCCATCTTCGTCGCGTCATAGGGGTTCCAGCCCATGGCCATGACGATAGCACCGACCTTCAGGTTCACCGTCTCCGGCTTCATGGCAAGGTCGATAGCGTCGTATTTACAGGCATCGAAACATGCCTTTTTGCAGTCACCGGCGCATGCCGTATCATCGATCACATAGCGAAAGGGGAAGGCCTGATCAAAAGGCAGATATGCTGCCTTTGTCTTGTCCATGCCGAAGTTGAATGCGTTCTCCCGGAAGGAAGGGCATGCCTGGGCGCATGCATCGCACCCGACGCACCGCTCATTCACATAGCGCGGATGTATCTTGAGGGTCACATCGAAATTCCCCTCTTCACCCTTGACGTCAACGACCTCGGCGAGGGTATAGACCTTTACCTGCGAGCTGTTCTTTATCCTCTTGAACTGTATCTCGAGTCCACAGTTTGGGGGGCAGAGTTTCCAGAAATACTTGTTGAGCTGTGCCACCCTGCCGCCGAGGTACGGATTTTTTTCTACGATGACTACGTCACAGCCCGCCTCAGCCGACTCAACAGCCGCTGTAAGCCCGCTGAAACCTCCTCCAACCACGAGAACCGTTTTATTCTCTGCCATCTCTATCCTCCTTAAGGCAGTAAATCACGCTGTACGGAAAATGGAACAGGGAAAAGGGAAAACCGATCATGAATAAACTATGATTAAGCCTGAGCGTAGTATTTTCCATCTTCCATCTTGCATTTTCCGTGAAACAATCGGGGAGGGCTGATGCCCTCCCCGTGTGAGGTCGACTACGATACCATCTGGACGTAGGGAACTTTCTTCAATTCCCACCCGTGAGTTTCTGCATTGTACTTCGAATTGGTGAAGCACTTCCAATCTTTATCATCGATCTTGTTGAAGTCGCCCCTGTAATAGTAGCCCGGGTACCTGGACTCCTGCCTGAAGAGGATGTGCCGTGCGTGAGCTTCAACCGAAAGGATGCGGTGATAATTCTCATTGCACCTCAGCAGCTCATGGAGGTCCTTTGCCGCCATCTTGTTCGCGTCCTCTTTGAGCATCTCGAGCTTCTTGAGACCTTCTTCGAGCATGGTCTTTGAGGTCATGTACCAGGTTGACACCCCTCCGAAGTACTCGTCGGCGATCTTCTGGAGCCTCAACTGAAGGGCCTTCGGGCCGATGTAATTGGGGTTGATCGTAGGATCGGTTGAATAGGTTTTGTATTTCTCATATATCTCGAAGGGCAGATACATCTCGGCCGTGACTTCGTCAGCCGACTTCTTCGGTGTCGGCTTGTAGTCGGGATGGTCGAGGATGTATGCTAACGCAGCCTTTGCAGCTAGCCTGCCTTCTGCGTGAGAACCTGAGGAGAATTTGTGGCCCGATGCTCCGACAACGTCACCGGCCATGAAGAGACCGGGTACGGTGGACATCCTGTTATATCCCCAGCTGTAGTGTTCCGGAGTGCCGGGAATATCGCCGGGGCCGCTTACCCAGAACCCTGCGCAGCCTGCATGGGAACCGAGGAGATAGGGCTCTGTCGGCATGATCTCGGAAGGGACCTTATCAGGCTCGGTATTCGTTGCCGCCCATATGGACGCCTGTCCGATAGCCATATCGAGGAAGTCTTCCCAGGCCTCTGCCTCAAGGTGTTTCATCTTCTTGGCTCCTTCTTTGTCGCCAAGCTTCTCTTTGAAGGCCTTGCCCAATTCAGCCATAGCCTCGTGCGTCCTCATGATGATCGGACCCTTTCCGTCCTTCATGGCCCTCATCATGAGGTGGTTCCTGATAGCCGTTCCGAGACCCTTTGCATAGTCTCCATATCTTGCAACGGCATCATCGAAATATTCCTTGTCCGCGCAGTAATCGCTTCCATAGCTGTCAGTTGCCTTCGCCTTGAAAAAGAGGAACCATGCGCCGACAGGACCATAGCCGTCCTTAAACCTCGCAGGCACGAACCGGTTCTCCATCAAGGTCATCTCGGCGCCTGCCAGCATTCCGAAAGCATAACCTGAACCCGCGCTGAATACCGGGTACCAGGTCCTTCCCATACCCTCACCGACCGACCTCGGCCTAAAGACATTAACGGCTCCGGCACATGCGTTGATGATAGCCTTCGCCTTAAAGATATAGGTCTTGTTCTCTCTGACGCTGAAGCCCGCCGCTCCTGCCACGTGCTTCCCGTCCACATCCATAAGAGGGCTGTGGATCAAGACCCTCTCGAAATGGTTCTGGGCCATTCCGGTCTTTTCCCTGTTGGTCTGGAGGGCCTTCTTTGCAGCCTCTGCAACAATGACCTTATAAGATTCACCGTTGATCATGATCTGCCATTTGCCGGACCTCACCGGCGTTCCGCCGTCCTTGAGCGATGCCTTGCCAGCATCCCTTGCCTGGAAGCCGTCGAGGGAGAATCCGTCATCACCCTTCTTCCAGATCGGGAGTCCCCACTCTTCAAAGAGCTTGACGGAGTCATCAACGTGCCTGCCGAGGTCAAAGACAAGGTCTTCCCTGATGATGCCCATCAGGTCGTTTCTTACATACTTTACATAATCGGCGACTTTGTTCTCACCGACATAGGTATTGATAGCCGACAGACCCATGGCGACTGCACCGCTTCTGTCCGTTGCTGCCTTGTCGACAAGGACAACCTTCAGTCCCTTTTCGTTTGCCCACCGGCATGCTTCGAATGCAGCGCCGCAACCTGCCATACCGCCACCCATAATAAGGAGATCGGTCTCAACCTCGGTCACTTCAGGCTTCGCACAAAATGAAAATGTACAGGTTTCTTTTTCCATGGATATTCACCTCCTATTCGTTTCTTGCCGGACCGGTAAAGAAGCCGGGCTTTTTCAGCGTCGCAAAATCAGGCGTCGGTTTTCCGGCATAGGGATCAACCGAACCTTCTGCCGTTGACCGGATGGGGAACTTGAACCTCTTGAGGATCCCGTTCCTGAATTTGATCGTCCACATGATGGAGTCAGTGCCTCTCAAAGGGATCGTGCTGGACCCGAGGGGAACAAAGTCCGAGTAACCCCTGACCTCGATCGCCTGCTGAGGGCAGATCTTCACGCAGTTAAAGCACTCCCAGCACTGCTCGGGCTCCTGATTGTATGCCTTCATCTTCTCTCTGTTGAGGGCCATCAAATCATGGGGACAGATATACTGGCAGGCTGTCTTATCCTGAGCCTTGCATCCGTCACACTTCTCGGTGATCACAAAACTTGGCATGTCAAAACCTCCTTCGGATATAGTGTTGATAATTGGCTTTTTAACCTAAAGCCTCAGGGTCTTGCTGAACCTTCACCCCCTCTCGTCATAAAATGGGGCTGGGGATTGGCGATCAGGGATTTGCTTTCGGCAATCCCCAATCTCTCATCCCTAGTCCCCTTATTTTTATGCGCCTTCTGCATATTTGTGTGTCTTGATCTCGACCTTCTCGGTCAGGCCCTCATAGTATTTTCTGAGGATCGCCAGGACCTCAGGCCGGCTGAACTTATCGGAAACATCTTCGCCCTCTGAGAGCATCTTTCTCAGCTTCGTGCCGCTCAGGAGAAGCCTGTCTTCCTTGCCGTGGGGACAGGTCCTCATCGAGGCCATGCCGTCGCACTTGTGGCACCAGAACGTCCAATCGATCTTGAGGGGCTTTGTCTCGAGGGCGTCCTTCGGAATCTCATCAAAGATCTTCTGGGCATCAAAGGGCCCGTAGTACTCACCGACACCGGCATGGTCGCGGCCAACGATGAGATGGCTGCAGCCGTAGTTCTGCCTGAAGAGGGCGTGGAGAAGGGCCTCCCTCGGACCCGCGTATCTCATGTCGAGGGGATAGCCGCCGATAACGATGGTGTTCTTTACGAAGTATTTTTCCGTGAGCATATCGATTGCCTTCTGACGGACATCGGAAGGGATGTCTCCCGGCTTCAGTTTGCCGAGGAGCATATGAACAAAGACACCGTCGCAGGTCTCGATGGCGATTTTGCAGAGGTACTCGTGGGAGCGGTGCATCGGGTTCCTCGTCTGAAAGGCTGCAACGGTCTTCCAGCCTTTTTCGAGGAAGAGATGCCTCGACTGCGCTGGGGTCAGATAGATCTCGGGATATTCCTTCGGAAATGTTGCCTCGCTGAGGACCTTGACAGGGCCGGCGAGGTTCGTCCCGGCCTGATCCATGACCATCTTCACACCAGGATGCTCTACATCAGCGGTCTTGTAAATCTCTTTGCACTCATACTGCTTGTCGATCTTGTAGCTTTCCGTGACCTTCATAGTCGCCATGATCTCGCCGAACTCCTCGGAGAAGAGGGCCACCTCGTCGCCCGGCTTTACGCTCTCGTCCGTCGAGACTGTTACCGGAATCGGCCAGAACGTGCCGTCGGCCATCTTATAATCGCCACAGATGTCCTTCCAGTCTTCGTACCCCATGAAGCCTTCGATCGGTGTAAACCCGCCGATACCGATCATGATAAGGTCGCCGGTCTCGCGGGACGATATCCTGATCTGCTTCAGGGATTTTGCCCTTTTCTTTTCTTCCTCCAGTTCCTTGCCGGTGAGCAGAAGCGGTTTCAGTTTCTTCTCTTTTCCATGCGGATTAACCAGTGACATATCCAATCCTCCTGTCTGTTATTGTTAGGCTTTCACGGGTAAAGCCAAACCGAAAACCCTTGCCTGATGCGCCCTTCATGGCTTCATGATGCCTTGGTGAGAATCCTTTTCGCGGATCAACCACCTAAAGTTCCTCAAAAGAGCACTCTAAATTAATCAATGTGGGGATTTAAAGCAATTTTAAAATTATAATTCGAAGATTAGTTTTCCTTATAAAATGGGGGGAGCACAGCAGGCGGGATTGGCAGGGGCGTACCGGCTGCACGCCCCTGCAAAGAGGTCGTAAAAAAACGCTATCTATTTCAGGCCCAGAGAAGCACAGACGGCCTTGAAGATGTCGTCAATGCCTCCGGTGCCTTTGACGCTGCTCAGTATCCTCTTCCTGCCGTAGTAGTCGATGAGGGGAGCGGTCTGGGCATTGTATACTTCAAGCCTCTTCTTTATTGTCCCTTCCTTGTCGTCGTCCCTCTGGAAGAGTTCGCCCCCGCATTTGTCGCAGACGCCTTCCTTTTTAGGAGTATTGAAATAGACGTTGTACATCTGGCCGCAGGCCTTGCACGTCCTCCTGCCGGTGAGCCTCTTCATCAAGTCGTCTAAAGGCACGTCCACGCTCAGGGCAGCGCTCAGAGACATGTTCAGGCCGGCAAGCATCTTGTCCAGCGCCTCTGCCTGGGCTGTGTTCCTCGGGAAACCGTCAAGGATATAGCCCTTCTTGCAGTCATCCTTCTTCAACCTCTCCTCAACCATTCCGAGCACAACCCTGTCCGGTACCAGTTCACCCTTGTCCATATAGGATTTCGCCTCTTTCCCGAGAGGGGTCCCTGCTGCAACAGCGGCCCTCAAGAGATCGCCGGTGGAGATCTGAGGGACACCATATTTTTCGATAAGCTTCTTTGCCTGGGTGCCCTTTCCTGCCCCCGGCGCGCCAAGTAGTACGAGTCTCATAGTTCCTCCTTGTCTGTTATGATGAATGTAAAGGCACTCTTGCATCGGACTGACCTTCAGCCCTTCAAGAAAACATGGTTACTTTATGACAACAAACCGTCTTTTTTCAAGAATAAACCCGGCAGGAATCATTAATTCTTCTTATTTTCCTATTAATGCGGCATGACGGATAGATAGTCTCTCAGCTTTTTGAGCGCCCTTCCCCTATGGCTCAGGCCATCCTTTTCGTCGGCTCCCATCTCTGCAAAGGTCCTCCCATGTCCTTCAGGATAGAAGACAGGGTCGTAACCAAAACCGTTAAAGCCTCTTTGATCCCTGCCTATCCTGCCCCCGACATTTCCCTCGAAGGTCTCAACAGGGCCTCCGGGAAAGGCCAGAGCTATACAACAGACAAACCGAGCTCCTCTTTCACTGTCGTCGACGTCATGGAGTTCTGCGAGCAGTTTGGCGATATTCTTCCGGTCATCCGCGCCCTCACCGGCATAGCGCGCGGACAGGACGCCCGGGGCGCCTCCCAGGGCATATACTTCAAGGCCGGAATCGTCGGAAAGGGCGGGTTTTCCCGCGTAAGCTGCAACAGCAACAGCCTTTTTGATCGCATTCCCTTCAAAGGATCCAGCATCCTCCTCCACCTCGGGACAGTCCGGAAAATCATCAAGGGTGTAGAGGACTATCGGAATCCCCTCGAGTATCCTCCTGATCTCTTCTACCTTCTTTTTGTTTCTTGTGGCGATGACAAGTTCCATGTCCATCCCCCTTGAGACTCCCGGTAATCTTCAGGAGTAAATGCGCCGATCCCCTTGGTACCCGGCCCCCTTGCACGATTGGGCCACTGGGCCTTGGTAATAATGAGGCCACAGGGTCTGCCTGTGACAAAAGTCATGGGTGTGAGGTAAAATATATTATGCTGGCCCAAAAAATAAAGCCAGTATTGAAAATATCGTTATCCATCTGTTAGTATTTGTGGATGTCTGATGAGTTAAAGAAGGCCAGCCTGCTGCTCAGGGTATTTGCAAAGGCTCTTGATTTCATCCTCATTGCTGCAGTGACTGAGTTGGTGCCGAGGGCCGGTTTCTACGCTGGACTGTCCTATCTCCTCATCAGCGACGGGCTCTTCGAAGGAAGAAGTGTCGGCAAGCGCCTCATGGGTCTAAGCGTCGTCTCGGCCTCGACTGAAGCCCCCTGCTCCATGAAGGACTCGATACTGAGGAACTCGCTGCTTGGTGCAGGCCTCGTGCTGTTTAGGATCCCTCTCATCGGCTGGGCATTCATCATACTGATTTCAGGCGTTGAGTTCCTCATACTCCTCGGGAGTAAGGAGGGAATGAGACTCGGAGATGAAATCGCCAAGACCTTGGTAGTCGAGGGGCTGCCGGCGCAGAGCGAAACAGCTAACCAGTAGACGAAATTCGGCGTGTTGTTCAGGAGGTGGAATGCTTTTCCATAACATATTAGGGATGTTTTCGAGTGATCTTGCCATAGACCTCGGTACGGCAAATACCCTCGTCTTTGTCAAGAGTAAAGGGATCGTCTGTAACGAGCCTTCTGTTGTCGTTGTCAGGAAGGACAATAAGAAGACCGTAGCCGTCGGCGCAGATGCCAAGAAGATGCTGGGGAAAACGCCCGCGAATATCATGGCTATCAGGCCGATGAAGGACGGCGTAATCGCAGACTTTGACGCCACAGGTGAGATGCTGAAATACTTCATCAAGAAGGTCCATAACCGGAAGAGTTTTCTCTCGCCAAGGGTCATCATCGGCGTGCCATCAGGAATTACCCAGGTCGAGCAGAGGGCTGTCAAGGATGCTGCTCAGGCGTCAGGGGCGAGAGAGGTGTACCTCATCGAAGAGCCCATGGCCGCTGCCGTTGGCGTGGGCCTTCCTGTCGGCGAGCCTTCGGGGAACATGATCGTTGATGTCGGGGGAGGGACAACGGATATAGCGGTCATCTCCCTTGACGGCATCGTCTACAGCAAGGCGGTCAGGGTGGGCGGCGACAAGATGGATGAGTCCATCATCGCTTATATAAAGAGGAAGTACAACCTTATGATCGGTGACAGGACCGCAGAGTTGATAAAAATAGAGGTTGGGTCGGCCTGTGTGGTCGATCCCTCCGATATTAAGACCATGGAGATAAAGGGAAGAGACCTTATATCAGGCATACCAAAAACGATCGTGATCAGCGAGACAGAGATCCGGGAGGCCCTTAATGAACCGGTCAGCGTGATTCTCGACACCATCAAGGTGACGCTCGAAAACACGCCACCCGAACTTGCTGCCGATATCGTGGACAAGGGCATCGTCCTTGCCGGGGGAGGGGCATTGCTGCGCGGCCTTGATAAGCTGATCAGGGAAGAGACGGGCCTGCCCGTTATCGTGGCCGATGATCCGCTTTCGGCAGTTGCGCGGGGAGTCGGCAAAATGCTCGATGAAATGGAACTCTTAAGGAAGATAGCCATAACCTGATGTCTTTCAGACGTCTTCTCCCTCTTTTCCTGCTCATGATCCTGTCATTTACTCTCATGACATACCAGAGCAACAAAGGTGTTCTTACTCCCTTGGCCTTCCTCTCGATCCCCCTGAACTATGTGAACAGTGTCTTCGGTTCCCTGTCAACCTCTGTCAAAGAACCCTTCAGAAACATGACGCTGAAGGTTGAGGAGAACAGGAGACTGAGAGAAGAGGTCAACAGGCTCATCACGGATCAACAGAGATACCGTGACATCTACTTCGAAAACCAGAGACTGAGGGAATTGCTCTCCCTGAAGGAGAGAGAGAGGAGATACGTTGCGACAGCACATGTCGTTTCGAAGGGTTGGGACCGATGGGCCAACACCCTTATCGTCGACAAGGGGAGGACCGACGGCGTAGAAAAGGATATGGCTGTGATAACTCCCCGTGGCCTTGTGGGGAAGGTCTCGAATGTGACCGACAGGTACGCTTCTGTCCTCCTCATAACCGATATCAATTTTTCTGCTGCCGTGAAGATTCAGGAGACGAGGAAAGACGCCATTTTCTCCGGAACGGGCTCCGGTTCGTGCATACTGAAATACATTCCTCAGGAAGAGAAGCTCAACGGCAACGAGGTCGTTGTCACTTCGGGCTTTGATGACCTTTTCCCTCCCGAGGTTCCTGTTGGATTGGTATCATTGGCATCGGGGAAGAGCTCAGGCATTTTTCAGAAGATCAATGTTACGCCGTTCCAGGACCTGTCGAGATTGGATGAGGTGGTCGTGATAAGGAGATGAAGACCGTCTGTCTCATCTTTACGGTTCTCTTCTCCCTCCTCCTGCAGACGAAGGTCTCGTTCTTCGGGGTCGCCCCCATGTTGACCATCATCATTGTTTATTATGGAGCCATGAGGAGCGGCACTCTGAAGGGAGTCCTTCTCGGTTCGCTCATCGGCATTGTCGAAGACAGCATTACAGGCGGCATCCTCGGGCCAAACCTCCTCGGCAAAGGGGTTGCGGGCTATCTTTCATCCCTCATCTCAGGCGGAATATTCAGGTGGACGCCGTTGCTGGGGATGCTGGCAGTCTTCACCGTCACGCTTACGGACGGCCTCCTCGTCTTCCTTTCGAAGGCCCTCTATGAAAATCTTCCGGCTCCGCCGCTCAGGGCGGTCCTGTCGATTACGCTCCAAGCAGTCATGAACATGACGGCCGGGATCTTTATTAAACCAAGAAATGCAGAATAACGAGAGATCATCGAAAAAGATCCTGACGGTGGGATATATCATCTCTGCCCTCTTCTTCATCTTTGTAATCAGGCTCTGGCAGCTCCAGATACTCCAGGGGGACGAATACCGGAGGCTCTCGGAAGAGAACAGGCTGCGCATCGTCAGGGTTCCGGCCCCCCGTGGGATCATCTACGACAGGAATGCCGTGCCCCTTGTGAAGAACTCTCCTTATTACTCGGTCTCGATAAACCCTCAGACCCTTGACAGGATCGATATGAAGGCCCTCTCTGCGCTCCTGAAGATAGACGTCGGATCGCTATCCGACAGGATAAAGCATAGCCGGAGCCTTTATGAATCCATCAGGCTCAAGGAAGGGCTCTCTCCCAGGGACATCGCCTTCATTGAGGCGAGACGATCGGACTTCCCGGGCCTCTCAATCGATGTCGATGTAAGCAGGGATTATCTATTCGGCAGCGTCGGCGCTCACCTCATCGGCTATCTCGGCAAACCGAACGAGTCCCAGTCAAGAGACCCGGAATTCAGGGACGTCCCTCCCGATGCCTTCATAGGACAATGGGGGATCGAAAGGCTCTATGACCGCGAATTGCGCGGCATAGCCGGCGAGAAGGTCATTGAGGTTGACGCCATGGGCAGGGAACTCAGGCTCATCCAGGAGAAACCCTCCGTACGGGGCGAGGATGTAAGGCTTGCAATGGACATTCATCTCCAAAAAGAGGGAGAGGAGGCCTTAGGTGAAAAGACCGGCGCCCTCGTTGCGCTCAAGGCCGACACCGGCGAGATACTCGCCCTGGCGAGCAAGCCCTCCTTTGACCCCAACATGTTTGCCAGGGGCATAACCCTGAAGCAATGGGAAGACCTCACGAAGAATGCCAAACAGCCTCTCCTGAACAGGGTGCTCCAGAGCCAGTACCCGCCGGGATCCACCTTTAAGATCGTCACGGCATTGGCTGCACTGGAAGAAGGCGCTGTCCAACCAGACTCGAAAACCACATGCAAAGGCGGCATAGCCTATGGCCGGTGGCACTTCGGTTGCTGGCAGAAGAAAGGGCATGGGACCCTTTCCCTCCATCGTGCCCTCGTCGAATCCTGCGACGTCTACTTCTACGAGGCGGGGAGAAAACTCGGCATCGACAAGATCGCCTCCTATGCGAAGGAACTGGGACTCAACAGCGAAATCGGGCTGAACCTCGTTAAGGAGAGGCGCGGTCTCATCCCTGATACCAAGTGGAAGCAGGAGAAAAAGAAACAGCCCTGGTATCTCGGGGAGACATTCAACGCAGCTATCGGCCAGGGATATGTAGCTGTCACGCCTTTCCAGATGGCACAGCTCATGAGTGTCGTTTCGAACGGCGGATACTTCTATCGTCCGTCCATACTCTTTCTGAAGGACAATCCAGAGCCCGTGAAACATCTCAACATCAAGCCTGAAACCCTTGCCGCCATCAATCATGCCCTTTTCGGGGTCGTCAATGAGCAGGGAGGAACAGGATGGGCGGCACGGTCCCAGTTGACTCATATCTGCGGCAAGACAGGCACGGCCCAGGTGGTAGGGCTCAAGAAAGATTCCCAGCACCTCCCTGAATTGCTCCGTGACCATGCGTGGTTCGTCTCCTTTGCGCCTTATGAGAAACCCGAGATCGCCCTTTCGGTCATGGTGGAACATGGCGGCCATGGAGGCGCAGCTGCCGCCCCTATCGCAAAACGTGCAATAGAGGCCTACCTGAAGAGCACTCAAGAGGCGGCATCCGGGAATCAGACCTCAGCGGCAACGACGATCAATGGACGCCGGCCTGCCGCAGTCGACCAGAAGCCGCCACAGGCCATGCCTGACCAGAAGGTGCAGAAGGAACCGACACAATGAAGATCGATCGCCTCCTTCTCAAGAACTTCGACTGGGTGACCCTCGGTCTTATCACTGCCCTGTCTGTCATAGGGGTCATGACGATATACAGCGCCACACGCTCTCCCCTTTCAGGAGAGATGCCTTCCTTTTACATCAAGCAGGTCTACTGGCTTGTCCTGAGCATCCTTGTCCTCATTGCTTTTGTGAGTTTTGATTACATATGGCTGAGCAGATTATCGCCCCTCTTTTACGGCATCGGCATTTCGCTGCTCGTGCTCGTCTTCTTTCTCGGAAGGACGGGGATGGGCGCCCAGCGGTGGCTTAACGCCGGCATATTCTCCTTTCAGCCCTCAGAGGTATTCAAGCTCATATATGTAATTGCCATCGCACGGCACCTGAGTGCCCTTCAGGAGAAGATAGGACTCTTGTCCCTTATCAAGATGTTCCTGCTCCTTGTGGCATTGCCTCTGATACTGATCATCAAACAGCCGGATCTCGGCACAGGGGTCATCCTCCTCTTCGTCTTTCTACTCGTCACCGCGGCAAAAGGGCTCCAAAAGAAGGTCATTGCTCTGCTCATCGTCCTCGGCCTTATCTCCGTCCCTTTCCTCGGGAACATCTTCTGGGAAGGGCTGAAGGACTACCAGAAGAACAGGCTTGTCGTCTTTCTTGAACCCGACGTTGATCCTTCAGGCGTCGGCTATCATATCAACCAGTCAAAGGTCGCAATAGGTTCAGGAAAGGTCTTCGGCAAGGGCTATCTCAGGGGAACACAGGGACCTTTCAGGTTCCTCCCTGAAAAGCATACGGACTTTGTGTTTGCCGTCTTTGCCGAGGAGTGGGGTTTTGCCGGAAGCGGCTTTCTCCTCTTCCTTTACCTCGCCTTTATCCTTCGGGGGCTCGATACCGCCAGGAAGGCGAAGGATGATTTCGGAAGGCTCCTGGCCATGGGCATCTCGCTCATGTTCGCGGTCTATTTCTTTGTGAATATCGGCATGACCCTCGGCATCATGCCTGTCGTAGGAGTTCCCCTGCCCTTCATGAGTTACGGCGGCACTGCGCTCCTCACCAACTTCATTGCGGCAGGGGTGCTCATCAACATACGGACCCGCCGCTTCGAACTCTTTTATTAGGCAATCCTCTTTTGGTATAATTTAAATCCTGTTGGACAGTGTTTTCGTCTCTTTCAGGTCACAGACCCCTCATGACGGACTTTCAGAGGCGGTGTAGCTCAGATGGTTAGAGCATGCGGCTCATATCCGCAGTGTCCGGGGTTCGATTCCCTGCACCGCCATTTTCCTCTCCCCTAACCCCCTAATAGGGGCTTCCTTTTCTTTCATAAGGCTTTACTGCCAAGTAGGGCACAAAAACAGCATTTACCCTGATGCCTTATGAGTGTGCATTTCTTGTTGACTTTATTGAAGCCATTTATTACTATATCACCATAAGGTGATATATGGAACCCTTCATCCTTCAGTCAAAGGCTATCTCGGACCCCACCCGTGTCAGGATGCTCAAACTGCTTGAGAGGGGCGAACTGTGTGTATGTGAGATTATGGAAGTCTTAGACCTTGTGCAATCCACAGCCTCTAAACATCTGAACATCCTAAAAATGGCGGGACTTGTGGAGAGCCGTAAGAACGGGACATGGTCATACTATCACCTTTCAGAGAAATCCCGTGAGCATAACAAGGATTTCCTCAAGTTCATTGCCCTGCATCTTAATGATGATGAAGTTATCACTCAGGACAGAAAGCTCCTCAATACCAAAAAGAAGAAGACCTGCAAATAATCAGGAGATAGAAGACACCATGACGGAAGGCATAGCAAAGAGACTTTCATTCCTTGATAGATTTCTTACCCTATGGATATTCCTTGCGATGGGTATTGGGGTGTCTATGGGTTACTTTGTTCCTAGCATTGAGGCTTTCATCAACAAGTTTCAAGTAGGCACAACCAATATCCCGATTGCCATAGGGCTGATACTGATGATGTACCCACCGCTTGCAAAGGTCAGGTATGAAGAGATGGGTGAGATTTTCAGAAACAAGAGAGTCCTTGTCCTATCGCTCATACAGAATTGGGTCATCGGTCCTATCCTGATGTTCCTTCTTGCCGCCATTTTCCTCAGAGGATATCCACCATATATGGCAGGACTAATCCTTATTGGTCTTGCGAGATGTATCGCTATGGTGATTGTGTGGAACGATCTTGCCTGTGGTGACAGGGAGTACGCTGCTGCATTGGTAGCCTTCAATTCTATTTTCCAAGTCCTGTTCTTCTCGGTATATGCCTATATCTTCATGACAGTCCTGCCTCCTTTGGTTGGTCTGAGGGGTGAGGTCGTCAATGTGACTATCGGAGAAATCGCCAAGAGCGTATTCGTTTATCTTGGAGTTCCCTTTTTCGCAGGGATGCTAACACGGTTTAGCCTATTGAGGATAAAAGGGCAAGAATGGTATGAAAAAAAGTTTGTCCCGAAGATGAGCCCTATAACCTTGATAGCCCTTCTGTTCACCATAGTGGTGATGTTTACCCTCAAGGGAAACTACATCGTTCAGTTACCATTGGATGTCATCAGGATAGCGATACCCCTTGTTGTTTATTTTGTCCTGATGTTCCTTGTCTCTTTCTATCTTGGGAGAAGGTTTGGGGCAGGGTATGAGAAGACCACTACGCTTTCGTTCACAGCAGCAAGCAACAATTTTGAACTTGCCATAGCAGTTGCAATATCGGTATTCGGTATCAATTCAGGACAGGCATTCGCAGCGGTCATCGGACCCCTTGTTGAAGTTCCCGCCCTAATTGCATTAGTCAATGTTGCTCTTCTCTTTCAGAGAAAGTATTTCCCGAGTCAGTATTGTAAGGTCGTGGGGGTTAAATCACCTTAGGGAAGAGCGTTGAGAGGGACAGCGTGAAGATAGCGGTTTTCGGTGACATACACGGCAATATTGAGGCACTGAAGGTAGCCTACGATAGTGTTATATCGGCAAAGGTTGACAAGATATATCATCTCGGCGACCTGGGTGGGTACGCTCCGTTTGTCAATGAAGTTGTTGATTTCATCATCGAGCATGGCATAGAAGGTGTTCAGGGCAACTATGACTTGAACGTTGCCTATGACAACGAACACTGTGGTTGTAAGTATGAGGACCCGATTCAGGCTGACATGGCAGATAAGTCCTTTGAATGGACAAAACGACACGCTACCCAGAAATCAAAAGATTTCATGAAAAGCCTTCCCGAATCAATATCATTTACGTCAGGGGGAAAGAAGGTCGTGTTGTTCCACGCCACTCCCCATAAGAACAATCTGTATTGGTATGAGGAACGACCTGAGAAGTTCTTCCTTGAAATGTTTGTGAAAACGAAGGCTGATGTGATGATATATGGTCATACCCACAAGCCCTATCGAAAAGATATCGGGGCAAAAGTTTTCATCAATGCGGGAAGCGTAGGGAAGCCAAAAGACGGAGACCCACGGACATGTGTAACGTTGGTTGATATTACCGATAATGAAGTTAGACATGAGTTTCTTAGGGTGCCTTACGATGTAGGGAGGATGGTTTCCTCTATCCTTTTAAGTGGATTACCCGCTGCTTTAGCCGATAAACTCAAGGAAGGCCACTAATGTTGCCTTAAGAAGTTGTCTTACGTCCGTCCCTGAGAGAATGACTCAACAGCCTTGCGGACAATAAAAAAATACGAGGTACGAACCGAAGCATAATCACACCAGGGAGATACTGTTTGTCTTCCCCACGCTATCCTTCGAAATAACTCATTGTGTAAGAGTCTGGACTTCATCATTCTGACAGTCTCAGAACAGTCTCAGAACAAGTTTCATTTCTTCCTGGAGGCGACGCGAGTTGATGTGTGATATCAGTATCGATGCTCTGCCAAGTCGTGCAAATCAAGTAACGACCGCACTTGATATCTACTGTTCTATTGGATTTCAAGATTCCCAACAGTAACAGTTCCAGCGCTTATAGTCACGGTCCCTGAAATCGATGTGTACCCAATATTATCAGTATATGAAGGGTCGTAACCACCTTCAATCGTTACCATAACATCACGGGTGAAGTTGACGATTTCGGAGAAATATCCTGTGCAAGCCTGAATGGTATCTCCGCTAACAACGGTATCATAAGCAGCGTCGATGGAAGAAAAGTACGAAAGCGGTGATACGCCAAAGATTCTTATGGGTTGGTTTGCGAACACGTCGACGGTAGCTGTAGCGTTCTTGCCGCTATATATGCCTGTAACCGTGTGTGAACCGGTAACGGTCGCGGTGCAGCTAGCGCCCGTGCATGAGCCGTCCGGCGTAATCGAGAAGGTTGTTGAAGCGGTCACGTCACCGAGGCTGTTGTCGTACTGGTCAAAAGCCGTGGCAGTAAAGCTCTGGCCGATTCCTGCCGTGGTCGTTGCCGATGCAGGACTGACCGTGATATGGTCAAAGGGTCCGGCATCTATCGCCAGCGTCGCCGTGGCAGTCTTTCCACCGTAAGTTCCGGTTACTGTATGCGAACCTGCAACGATCGATGCACAGGCGGTTGCTGTGCATGAGCCGTCCGGCGTAATCGAGAAGGTTGTTGAAGCGGTCACGTCACCGAGGCTGTTGTCGTATTGGTCAAAGCTCGTCGCCTTATAACTCTGGCTGCCCCCTGCCGTGATCGTTGTCAATGAGGGACTGATCGTGATATGGTCAACAGTACCGGTGCTCGCTGTAAACACAACATCGACCCAGTAATTCATTCCACTGTATCCCTGGGTTGGCTGGTTGGGAAAACTGCTGGTTGTACCATAGTGATACACGGCGTTGTAGCCGTCTGTCCCGTCCTGCAGTGCCCGGAGGGGTGGATTGTAATAGCTGGAGGTGGATAAGTACCCGCTGTCAACCGCATAATGTCCAACATTGGTATGGTAAGAGGCAATGTACGTAGTATTCTCATTGATGGCGACAGGGGTCGGCAGGGCAACCTGCTGCCAGCCTGAGGCTGTCTCATTGGTGAAGGTGACGCTCGCAAGGAGTGTCCCCATGCTCGTCCAGAGATTGCCGATGTGGGTGCCGGTATTCGTCGCTCCCTTGTAGAAACGCAGTCCCGTGATGTAGCCGTTCACATCACTGCGGAATTTAAGTCCCACTTCTATGGCATTGGTGTCCGTTGATATAACGGATGGCACCGTTGTGTTACTCCAGAGGGTGAAGGTGTCGAAGACCTGAAGGGTGAAGGTCTGGGTGTCGGTCCCCAGGCTGTTTGCAGCCTGAACCGTAACAGTATACTGACCGGCTGAGCCTGAGGGTGGGATCCCCTGTATGAGTCCTCCAACCGGGTTAATAGTCAACCACGAGGGAGCCTGGATCAGGCTGTAGGTTGGAACAGGAATCGCACGGGCATTTACATTATACGTATAGGGCAATCCGACATGGGCGAATATAGTCGGGGTAGAGTATATCTGGGGAGACGTTTGAGCACAGTAGGCAGGCAGGAACGCACTGAGGGACGTGAACCACGGGACAGCCATCTTGTTATAGCCGGACTGGATCGGATGAAGACCGTCCCAAAGGTCTCCGGGATAGGTAAGGGCATCCTCCTCGTCGACCATGATGATTTTATCGCCATTGGCTATGCGGGTTTGAGCCATTGCCTGCACGGCGTCGTTATAAACATGTGTAGGCCCGGTAAGAGGATCCTCACCCCCTTCCCGTATGATCCGGGCGAGAAGAACCGTTATGTTCTTGTCAAAGGCAAAGATTTTATCGAGTATGCCTGAAATATAACTTACACTTTGACAGTCGTTTGCGACGTCATTGGTGCCGATATGGAGTAAAACCACTTCAGGTGGATTTGCCGCCAACCAGCTTGATATATACTGAATCACCTGGCCAACTCCGGCAGGACATCCGGCTGTCCATCCGGGGTGGCCCTCGTTATCGGCATCAAAGAGCGGAGTCAGCAGGTTGCCGAACTGCATGCTGCCGACGAAATCAACATCGTAATTCGAGCCTGCCAAATCTAAATAGAGCGTCTGGCGATATGATGCCATATGGTCATAGTCTGTAGATACGACCAGACCATTACAACATCCTTCGGTTATCGAATCACCGACAGGCATGATCCGTATGGACCGTGAGCAGGTTTCACAATAGGGCCTTGCCAGGTAGTAATGTGAACTGACCTCGTTCTGTGTCAGGACCCGGTTATAGACCGCGACCTCATCAATGCTCCCTGTGAAGTGATATCCACTTGATCCGCTCTGGTTTAACCAGCCTATATTGAGAGGTACCGGCGAAGAAAAACCGCCAGGGGTAGTAATGCCTGAGGATGTGGCATCCAACTGGCCGTCCACATAGAGACTCATGGAGCCATTTACTCCGTCCCTCACTGCTACGATGTGGCGCCACTTGCCGGTGTTCAGCAGTTTGCCGCCCTGTACATAGCCGCCAGCATTAAACTCATCCTGCACATTGAAGGCCGCGGTGCCGCCGTTCATGCATGCCACCCACAGGCTGAGGCTGCCTGTCGGCGTGTCATCCCTTCCCAGAAGGACCTGTTTCCCCGAACAGGTATTTGTCGCGTCGGTCTTCATCCACAGCTCGATGGAAAAACTGTCGGCAGGACCAAAATCAAATGAACTGTCATTCGCCGCATTCACGTTCGTGCTTTGGGTAAACTGCTGGGCGCCGTTGACGACACCGGTTATGACCGTTGGACAGGTTGTGCAGGTCGCCGTGCTTGAGCCTGCTGAGTCGGCATAAGAAGACCCCTCTGTCTCGTCAAACTTCCAGTAGTGGATCATGTTTGAAGGGCACGACAGGGTTACCGCAGCGCCGGCATCCTCCGTTATGCTGAAGAGCATTGATAACAGCAACATCAGTCCCAGGGCGAGCTGTTGTCTGAAAAATGTTCCTTGACGGATTCGAACTTTGCTACGGAAAAACCAGATTATTCTTTGCAATGCGCAGCAACCTCACTGATTTGTTGTAACAAACTGCCTGACGAAATCTCAATGACATTAAACGGCTCACAGTAAAAGCAAGAACAATGCCAATTTCTGTTTTGCAATTGGTCCGAATGAAAGGCGTATATGCGCATACGCAGTGGTCGGTGTACTCCGCGGTCCAACTGTTTCGGACATTGTCCGTCAGGTCAAGTAGTGGCAACTACAACTCATGAGCCGCTCTGCAATGCCTTCTGATAGAACTTGCCGACATACTCTTTCACCATTCTTCTCGCACTGAACCGATAGCCCGTCGTCTTGATCGCTTCTTTCATCACCTTGACCCATTCAACGGGTGTGCCATCATCTCTGACCCTATAGTAAAGCGGCACAACCTTCTGCTCCAGGAGCGTGTAAAGTTCATCGGCGTCTGCAGCGTCCCTGTCCTCGTCTCCGTGGTCCCTCGATCCAAAGGCCCAGCCGTTGGCACCGCTGTATCCCTCGATCCACCAGCCGTCAAGGATGCTCAGGTGAGGGACACCGTTGATCGAGGCCTTCATGCCGCTTGTCCCACAAGCCTCCAGAGGCGGCAAGGGGGTGTTGAGCCATGCGTCAACGCCGTGAGTCAAATACTGAGCGAGCTGCTCGTCATAGTCCTCGACAAAGGCGATCCTGCCCGCCAGCTGACGATCCGCAGCAAAGGAGAAGACGCTCTGGAGGAGCCTCTTGCCAGGATCGTCGGCGGCGTGGGCTTTGCCGGCGAATACAATCTGGACAGGCCTCCAGCGATCCAGAAGAAGCGGCTTCAGCCGGTTCAGGTCATGAAAAATAAGGTTGGCCCGCTTGTATGTGGCGAATCGCCTGGCAAACCCAAGAGTAAGGGCCGTGGGGTCAAGCAGAACCCCCCCTGCGACAATATTCTTCGGATCCACGGTATTCTCAGCCCAGCGGTGGCGAACCCTGTCCCTGATGGCGTTGATCAGCTTCATCTTGCGCCAGACATGAAGTTCCCAGAGCTGGCGGTCGGGTATCTCGTCTATGAGTTGCCACATCACAGGATCGTCATGGTTCTGGAGCCACTCGGGATCGAGATACCGACTAAAGAGCTCCTCCACCTTTGGATCCACCCAAGTAGGGACGTGAATCCCGTTCGTCACGACTTCGATGGGTACTTCCTGAGGTTGAACCCCGGGCCAGAGCGGCTGCCACATATGGCGAGCAACCTCCTGGTGCCTCTGGCTCACGGCGTTACGATAGGAGGACATCCGGAGTGCAAAGGCGGTCATGTTGAATCCCTGGCCGGGCGAACCGGGATGCGTGCCCAGCGTCATGAAGGCGTCGCGGTCGAGGCCGAGGCCGGGATAGTATCCGCCGAAGTATCTGTCCATGAGATGAAAGGGGAAGACATCGTGGCCGGCTGCCACGGGGGTGTGGGTTGTAAAAACTGTTGTCCCTTTCACCTCGCGCGAAGCTTCGTCATAACTCATGCCCCTCTGAACACGCTCCCGAATGCGCTCCAGGATTGCAAATGCCGGGTGTCCCTCGTTGAGATGGAGCACGGAGTGTTCTATTCCCAAGGCGCTAAGCGCCTCGCTGCCCCCGATGCCGAGTACAATCTCCTGCCTGAGCCGCTGCTCCAGGTCCCCAGCGTAGAGGTGGGACGATATCAAACGGTTCCAGGGGTCATTCTGTTCGATGTCAGTGTCGAGCAGGAAAAGGGTGACCCGTCCGACCTCAACCTTCCAGATCGAGACATGCACCGGCGGGTCCATGACGGGCACCTTAACAAGGAACTGCCGTCCCTGTGGGTCGAGGACCCGCTCTATCGGTGCGGCTTCGCGCTCAAGGGGCTCGTCCACGCTTTCTTGCCAGCCGTCGGACCTCACCCGTTGGCGAAGATAACCTTCCGGATACATGAAGCCTACCCCCACGATGGGCACGCCGAGGTCGCTACATTCCTTCAAATGGTCTCCCGCGAGAAAGCCGAGACCACCCGCGTAAAAAGGCAGGGAGTGATGCAAGCCGTATTCGGCTGAGAAATAGGCGATCGGCGTGCACTCCTGTCCTTCCGTCGCTTCAGTGAACCAGCAGACCCTGGAACGGGTCTCCTTGTGGAATCGGGCGAGAATGACGTCGTAGTGGTGGAGATACTTCGGGTCTTCTGCGGCCGCCTCAAGCACCGCGCTGGGTAGTTCCTTCAGCATCTTGACAGGGTTGTGGCGGCTCTCCTTCCAGCCTTGCCGATCCAGCATCTTGAACAGCATCCTCGCAGGGTGGTGCCAGCTCCACCAGAGGTTATAGGCCAGCTCAGCGAGTCCGGAGATGCGCTCAGGGAGATTTATGCCTTTGAGATCGCTCATGAGTGCCTCTGCATTATCTTAGCTCAGCGGGACACAATCTTGCTTACCGGACTACTCCCCGGGAATGGCGCAAAGTAGTGGGAGTGTTGCCCCTTTCCCCCTGCGATGACGATCTGCAAATATTCAGGGGTGAGGGTGATCGGAACAAGGGTATCAGGGGTGACTACGTTAAATTTTTCTCTAAAGGCTGCCTGATTAGGGCACCCCTTTGCCCAGGAAGAAAAGGGAATGCGGGCCTTTTCCCAGATGGCCTTCCTGATCTGGTCTTTGGTCCAGCCAGCCTTTGCATAGATCTCCGCATGCTCAGGACCCAGCCCTATGATGTGAGATTGTTCCATCTGGCTTGTCCAGCACGGGCCGCCAATGCTCAGAAGTGGAGAGACCGCATGGCTGAACCAGTTTGAAAGCTCCTCAGGGGTTGAACTCCACAAATCCACCACATTTGTGGGGGGCCAGATGCCCATCACGGTTACCACACTGTCATCCTTCTTAAAGCCCTTGTCAACATGGTACGGACGCCAACCCTTGGGAAGAGCGTCCTCATTCTCCCCAAATATCCAGGCAACAAAATCCGCGGGTGAGCCGAGAGTGGTCTTCTTCGGCGACGGAGGTTTTGAGCCGCCCACAACGGCTGCAATCAAATCAATGGCATAACCGATGGACGCATTGGCATGGTGCATTCTGCTGGCAGCCCCCTGACTGTAGGCGAGGCCGATCTCTTTCACAATCGGTCCGTTCACGATCACCAGTGCCCCGATGGAGCCTGTGGATGTCGCTGAGCCACGCCAGTTTGCCTCAGGTGAAATGAGCGCCTCCATGGCCGCGATGAGCACAGGCATATATTCAGGCTTGCATCCGGCCATTACTGCATGGGCCGCTACCAACTCAACGGTAAGGGAGCCCATTCTCGGTGGAACCTGACCCAGAACCTGATCAGGTCTACGGCTGGTTCCCTTAAGCATCTCTGACACTTTCTCCGGGGTAGGCGCCATGATAGGCAGACCAAGGGACCACCCTCTTTCAAAAAACAGAGTATTGATGTCCTCATGCATACCTTTGAACATAAGTGTCTCAGCCGGATATGTAAGTTTCTTGGGCGGCATTTCTGCCACGGGTTTCCACTTTATTGCGGCATCAAGGATAGCCGGAAAAACATCTTTGGCCTTTTGCGTGATCTCCTCGATCGGAATTCCCCCCATCGGATGGGGCACAACGACAAAGCTCATATCAGCCGCGCCTTGACTCATTGCGGTATCCTTGGACAGACCGACAAACTCAGATGTGGCGATGGAAACAGTGGGAATGCCCATCCTTTCCAGATTCAGCTGGTCAACTACCAGCCACGAGGTGCAGGAGCCTCAATCGGCCTGGCCGGCAATTACAAGATCGGGTCTAAATGCAGCTATGCGCTGTGCAAGCTGCCTGCTCTTTTCCGGATTCTGGCTGATGATCTTAACTTCCGGGGCCTCTTGCCAGGCCTTAATAATCTTGATGTTCTTCACATTTTCTATGAGGAGAGCCGCGACTTGGTTCAGGAAATTATCCCCGTTCTGTTTTCCATTCCATTGGAGCACCACCGTCTTTCCTTCAAGGCTGACCGGATGAGGATTGACCTTCATCGGTTCAATGTTAACGACACCCTCAGGGTTGATGAGCTTCACTTCATCGCCTCCCTCCCGGGATGATGTGATGGCAGGCAAGAACAAGAGAGCAACTGAGAAAAAGAGTATCCCAAAGCCTATGAGGTTCCTTCTTTTCATCATGACATCCCTCCTTTGCGGTTAAGGCAGTCATTTCTCGACAGGGTATCCGGCCTTCATCCATCCCCTGATGGATGGATCAACCAGAACCTTCACGTTGCTAAATCTCATCTCTCTTAACCGTTCTGCCAGTTCGGAAGCGTCAGCCTCGCCAGGGCCGCAATCACAATAGGTTACTATCATTTTGTTCCGGGGGAACCGTCTGACGTTTTCTTCCGTTAGTCTCGCACTCCAGGGAAAGGAGATGGCTCCCTTAATGTGCCCCTTGTCATAGACGGCCTTGGGCTGTGCGTCGAGAATCACAATATCGGCCCCCCTGTCCATCTCCTCCTTCAGTTCGTCTATCGTAATGCGCGGAATATCTTTATGTGCTGAGCCGTCCTGGCAGGATATGCACGTGTCCCTCCCCGGCGCTTCACCTTGGAGTCCTTCATCGTAAGGAAGAAGGAACGTCGGTTCTTGCCACGCGAGCATCATAAAGGCAAAGAGAACAACGAGGTTTCTTACGTCACAATGCTCCACTGTAGGCAGCCCCTTTTTACTTAAATGATATCAAATTTCCGGCTGTAGCGAAGTGGCACTCGGAGACTTGCAAAATCCACAATTCCACAGCTCTCACCTGACCTTTTATTCCCGTTGAAACGCCTTTTCCTCCCACCTCAAAGCAGACGCTATTGTGCAGGCCGCTGGTACCGACGATGTTCATTTTCCCTCCTGCCATCACGGTCTTCAAGCAATGTGTTCACTTCGTCTTCTGAGAGTTCAGCCACCTTCAGCAAAAGTTTTGCCCGTTTTTCCAATTGTTCGGGTTTGCCCGTGCTGCACAGTGCCCCAGCCAGACCTTCCACCGTTGGCCACTCAAACATGTAGCGCAGCGGGAAGTCTTTGTCAAAGGCGAGTCTCATACGGGATATGACCCGAGTCGCCTGCAGGGAATTCCCACCCAGCTCGAAAAAGTTATCATGGACCCCTACGTGTCTGAGTTTGAGGACCTCGCTCCATATTCCTGCAAGTATTTTCTCGATGGGAGTACGGGGAAGGACATGTGCAGTCTCAATATCGGGCCGCCCTGAGTCAGGCGGCGGTAGTGCCTTGCGGTCTATCTTTCCGTTTGGCGTCAGAGGCAGAGCATCGAGCAGCATGAAGGAGGATGGTATCATGAAGGCGGGCAATTTTTCTGTCAGAGATTGTACAAGGGACTTCCTTAAGGCAGTGGTCATTTGCTCCTTCAGTGGGTTGTTGGCATAGGATTCCAGAGATTTCGGGCGTGAAGTCTCCTGCGGGAATGAAACAGGCGGGACGCGTCCAATCGTGGTATCCGCCGGATCGCGATACCGGAAGAGAGCATCAAAATATGCCGGCCCGCCGGCGTCCGACCATGTAATGTCCACGGCATAAGACAGATCATCACCAAGCTTCCAGAAGGCTTCAGGATGCACGGCCTCTGCCAGCATCTGCTCAACCATTTCTCTCAGTTCGCGGGCGGTACGCAGTGCTTTGTGCTCAACAAGATCGACGGCAGCAAAGGTTTCCGGAAAGGTCCGGGCGTTCGGTACACATGTCACACGCACTGCCTTTGGCATATTTTCCCGCAAATACCGGGACAAGACAGTGAGCGTCAAATTATTATTTTTCCAGTCGAGGCATCGCTGCTCTGTCGGCAGAGGCTCTTTGCCATCAATATGAAGGATACTGTCATAACGGAACCGTATTAATTCATTTTGGTGGAGGCCGCGTTTCAGCAGAGCGTCTACATGGCTGATCCTCGGAAAATAAGAGCGCAAAGAGTGAAAAAACCGAGGGTCAATGAGCAACTCTTTTTCGTGAAGTATGTCTCTGTTGACACGCTGATACAGTTCGTCGGCAGATACATTGTCCTGCGCACCCGACAAGGTGACGGAAACATGAAACGCTTCGAGGAGCGCCAGATTGCGTACGTCTCCTATAAAAATAAACCCGCCGGGCTCAACAACCTCAATCGTGCCACGGATAACTGTAACGAGATACTCTACACTGGGAAAATACTGTATGACACCATTGATGATTACTGCATCGAAACGTTGTTTGCCTACGACCCTCAGATTGTCGGCGCTGCCATGGAACAGCCTGACACGGGAACGATGATCGCCGAGGAGGTCCAGATGACGCTGTACGTAATTGAGCGCAGGCTGCGAGAAATCCATGCCCCAGTAAAGGGAGCAAAGAGGCGCCACGCGGAACAGGATGCGGCCCAGGCCGCATCCGATTTCCAGTACACGGGAGGGCTTCAGTGAAATGATTCGCTCTGCAGCACCATTGACCCATTCCCGTGTCTCAACCTCTTCAACGGGTTTTCCGGTGTAACTGCTGTTGACGCCGGCAGTGTTGGTAGCGGGATCTTTGACGTCAGGGGAATCGAGAAAGGTGCCATCATAGATTGTTTGCCATTGTTCGACCCGTTCACGTTGCATTTCCGGTGTGTGCTTCTTAATCTGCTCAAAGCCCGGGCCGGCAACGAGGTACGCTACCAATCGCTTGTCACCGGGGTTATCTTCCCGGATAATTACGACTGCCTCACGAACTGCCGGATGTTGCAAAAGAGTTGCTTCGATCTCCCCCAGCTCAATTCGAAATCCACGAAGTTTCACCTGATGGTCGATACGGCCCAAATACTCTATGTCGCCATCGGGCATCCAACGGCCTAAATCGCCTGTTTTGTATAGTCGGCTTCCGGGTTCGTCACTAAAGGGGTTTGGAATGAACTTCTCCGCAGTAAGCTCAGGGCGGTTCAGATAGCCACGGGACAATCCGGCGCCGCCTATATAGAGCTCGCCGGGTGTCCCTGCAGGCGCCGGCTGTTGATGGCGATCGAGTATGTAAACCTGGAGGTCGGGAAGGGGAAGGCCGATGAAGCTGCCTTTCTTATTTACATCGGCTACTGTCAGGGGGCGATAGGTAGCATGAACTGTGGTTTCGGTGATTCCGTACATGTTGACAAGCCGGGGATGTTGATCCCCATGGCCTTGAAACCATGGCCTCAAGCCTTGAAGTTCAAGGGCCTCGCCCCCGAGTATGATGAAGCGCAAGGAAAGGTCATTGCCCTCTCTGCCCGCGGAAAGTTCATCTGAGCGCATCAGTTGGTAGAAGGCGGAAGGAGTCTGATTGAGAACGGTTACACGCCCTTTGCAGAGCAACTCACGGAACTCTTCAGGCGAACGGCTTATGAGATAGGGGACTATTACAAGAGTCCCGCCGTACAGAAGCGCACCAAATATCTCCCAGACAGAAAAATCAAAGGCATAAGAGTGGAATAATGTCCACACATCATGCTCGTTAAAGCGAAAGAGGTATTCGGTTGCAGTAAACAAGCGAGCTATGTTACCATGGCTTACCATAACCCCTTTGGGTGTACCTGTGGAGCCTGAGGTATACATTACGTACGCAAGATTTCCGGATGTTACACCGGCAGCAGGATTCTTCGCGATCTCTTTCGATGTGGTCTCCCGGAGAATGTCCAGACACAGCATATGCGCATTACAAACGGGAAGTGTACGAAGCAGGCGCTCCTGTAACAGCAGCACGGGTACTTGTGAATCTCCGATCATAAAGCTGAGACGTTCTTTGGGATAGGCGGGGTCCAGAGGCACATATGCTCCGCCTGCCTTAAGGATGCCAAGGATGCCGATGATCATCTCCAGGGAACGCTCCACATAGATGCCTACGAGCACCTCGGGGCCGATTCCCTGCTTTATCAGGTAATGGGCCAGCTGATTCGCCCTGCGGTTCAGCTCCCGGTACGTAAGCTTCTGTTCCTCAAAGGCCACTGCAACAGCATCCGGGCTCCTTTCCACCTGCTCCTCAAAGAGCTCATGAATGCATTTGTCGGCTCGGTGCTCTCTACCGGTATTGCTCCACATAGGGTTATTACAGGGAGAGGGCCCAGAGTCATCACTGTGAGACTGGGCAGAACATGTCATGGATCCGAACTTCTCATTACTCAGCCCGTTTTTACGCATAACACACCAATAAAATTAAACCACTGGAAAAAAGGCTCTGATACTGCAAATCCGTTGCGGTTGAGCAATGCCAGGTTCTGCTGGATGCTGTACGGTATGAGCACGTCTTTCAGAGCGCCTTCCTTGCGGATGATCTCCTGTTCGGAATAGCCGTTTCTCCGCTTATAATCGTGGTACGAATCAATAAACAAATCGTTCAGGATTTCTTCCTCAAGAACGATCTTTTCAGTCAATAGCAGGGCGCCGCCAGCGACCAGGCCCTTGTAAATCCATTGTATGACCTTCTCTCTTTGCGGCGGAGGGATGAACTGCAGTGTCCAGCACAGAGTAATGACACTGGCTTTTTCGAGGGAAAGAGTTGTGAGGTCCCCGCTCAAATCGCCGTAACGCAATTCTATCCGGTTGCTCAGACCACTGTCCCTGACCTTGCGTTCGGCTTTTTTAATCAAGGGAAGAGAACTGTCATAACCAATAAAGCGCGCTGCTCCGTCAAACTCCCTGCAAAGGTTGATAATCGTTGTGGCAGTAGAGCAGCCGAGATCGTAAACATATGTCTCCGGCTTCCAGAACCTCTTGGCGAGTTTGACGACAATGCGTTGCTGCTCCTCATAAAAGGGGATGCTCCGTTGCAGCATGTCGTCGAATACCTCGGCGACTTCTTCGTCGAATTCAAATTTTCGGGATGCTGAGCCGGATGATTGAAAAATAGTATCTCTCTTCACAGTCTAACCTCTTTCACCACTTACTTAAGATTCACATAAATCGGCGGTTATGTCAATTCCCGACGTGTCTTCTCAACAAGCGGAAAGAGGAGGGAGAGAAACCGAACAGATAAGGGTAAGGAGTCCGGAGACGGACGATGAGAACCGTCCTGGACCTTTTAATGACATTCTTTCGGAACGGTCATTCACCGATTCGCCTTGGCCGCACCGGCACTTATCACGTTTTATGGCTTCCCTGTGACATCGGGAGTCTATTTTCCCTTTGCCTTTCGTGACTTTTGTTTCACCACTCTGGTAAACTTTCTGTGCGCTGCGGCTGCTCCTGTAAAGCATAAGAATGATCTTTTCAAGAAATCACGATTCGGTATGACATTGTGAAGGAGAGAATGAACTACGATAACGCCATTCGTTATCTCTATGCCCTTCAAAAGCACGGCATCAAACTGGGGCTCGATAATACAGTAAGGCTCCTTTCGCTCCTGGGCAATCCTCACTCCTCTTTCCGATCAATCCATGTCGCGGGCACGAATGGAAAGGGATCAACTTCGGCAATGATCGCCTCGGTATTACGAGAAGCTGGTTTCAGGGTGGGGCTCTTCACATCCCCGCATATCGTGAGCTTCACGGAGAGGATACGGGTCGACGGCGTCGAGATCAGGGAACAGGAAGTTGTGGGGCTTACGGAAGAGATACGAGATGTCATAGCGCATAGTCAACAGTCAGATCGGTCCCCTTCCATAGACCCTTCCCTTGGGGAGGGAGGAGGTGATTTTTTACCCACCTTTTTCGAATTCGTTACATCGATGGCCTTTCTTTACTTCATGAGGAAGGGAGTGGAATGGGCAGTTGTGGAGACGGGCATGGGTGGAAGACTGGATGCAACGAACATCCTTACCCCCCGTGTCTCCGTGATAACGCATATCAGTTATGACCACCGGGAATTTCTTGGCGAGACCTTGAGAGAGATAGCAGGGGAGAAGGCGGGGATTATAAAGAGCGGGGTTCCCGTTGTCTCCTCTGCGCAGGAGCCTGACGCTTTGGAGATCATTATGGAAAAGGCCTTTGAGAAGGGTTCTGCTCTCCTTCTCCCCGGGAGAGACTTTTTCTTCCGTCTCGAGGCGAGTGATATGGAGGGGATTACCTTTCACTATAAGGGCTCGAAAACCTATGATCGTTTATATGTTCCCCTCTGCGGAATGCATCAGGCTAAAAACGCATCTGTAGCGCTTCAGGCAATAGAAGTCCTTATGAACGAAGTGCCCATCTCTCCACAATCGGTCAGGGACGGTCTTGCCAAGACCACGTGGCAGGGACGATTGGAACTGATCAGGAAGGGAGAGGGCGGGTATGACCTGCTCATTGACGGCGCCCACAACGCCGCTGCATCGCGCGCCCTCGCTGATTCTTTGACACGGTTCTTTGTCCCTTCCTATGGCAGGATAATCCTGATACTCGGCATCATGGCAGACAAGGACATTCCAGGAATCATGGGGCCCATTTTGCCGATCGCTTCCGAGATTATCTTTGCGGCTCCTGACTATGCCAGGGCAGCTTCCCCTGAGGAACTCTCCGGACATGCAAGAATGCTCGGCTTTAGGTCAACGGCTGCGCCTTCGGTGAAAGAGGCGATGCAGGAGGCGATCAGGAAGACAGAAACCCTTCCCGAACCCGGCCGGCGCGATCTCATAGTGATTACCGGTTCATTCTATACGATCGGAGAGGCAAAGATGGCTCTCGGCCACCGGGGCGTTCTTGCGAGTTTGAGGGAATGAGAATCCCCCGCCAAGGGGTGGAGGGACTTGGGGAAAAGGTAGTTATCTTCTCCTCCTTTCTCGTCGCTCTCTGGTCTCTGCTCTTTTTTGTTGCCACCTGCCTCGCAGAGGAAGCGACGTCCATACAGTCGGATTCCCTTGAGTTCGAAGAAAAGACCTCTACCTACACGATAAAGGGTCACGCTAAAATTATCAAAGGCTTAGCAACCCTGGAAGCTGAGGAGATCAGATACAACGAAAAGACCGGTGAAACGACTGCAGAGGGCAATGTCGTCTATGGCGACCAGCATGTCAGAATAAAGGCAGAGCGGGCCGAACTGAACCTCGAATCAAAAACGGGCACCCTCTATGATGCAGAGATCTTTTCGAAAAAGGAGAATTCCCATGTCAGAGGAGTCGAGATAGAGAAGACCGGGGACAAGGAGTACCGCTTGAAGACGGCTTCATTTACTACGTGTGATGCTCCGATACCTGCATGGTGCTTTAAGGGAAGGGATGTTGATCTTATCGTCGGTGACCAGATCCATGCCAAGGATGTTGTGTTCACCATAAAGGATCAACCGGCGTTCTACTCGCCCTATTTCACCGCGCCCGTCGGCAATGAGAGGAAGACAGGCCTCCTTTTGCCGACCTTCGGAGTCATAAAGGGAAAGGGCTTCCATTACGAACAGCCTCTTTACCTCGTCCTCGCGGAAAACAGGGACGCCACGTTCCTCCTCGATACATACAGCAATAGAGGCGTTGGAGAAGGGGTCGAATACCGCTTCATCGAGACCGATAACTCAAAGGGAAATTTCTGGATCTATCATATTCGGGACAGTAAGTTTGCGGATAACTTCTGGGACTTCCGGGGAGTTTACGAAAACCGTGACAGCGGCAGGGACATAGGCGGCTTCCTGAACCTGAATTACATGAATTCAAGGAATTTCTATAGTGACTATAATCCCTATATCGTCACAAAGAAGGGCCTCGTGGATACCGTCACATACTTCAATCAGACTACCGGAAGATTCCTCGAATCCACCGGAGAGGCATCACTGAAGCTCGACAATTCCAGGATATATCTCACGCCCCAGTATCTTGTCGACCTGAAGAGCGGGCTCGACGAATCCACGATTCTCCAGAAGCTCCCCGAAGTCGGTTTCTTTGCAGAACCCAGGAGGATAGGCCCCCTCGTCTTTTCGCTCAACTCCTCCTTTTCCAACTTCTGGAGAGACCAGGGTACGAGCGGCCTGAGATTCGATCTCTTCCCCAGGGTCTCATATTCCTTCGGAAGAGAGATCACGATCATGCAGACCCTCGGATTGCGGGAGACGGCGTACTCTCTTTCAAGGAACGCCGGAACTGACGACACTCCTCACCGCGAAAACCTTGACTACACCCTTACGGCCAATGCCCGACTTATCAAGCAGTATCCGTCCTTTCTCCACATCCTCGAGCCTTCCGTCGGTTTCGCCTATATCTCGCCTGCCGGTTCGAATCTGCCGGTCTTTGATTCTACCGAACTCTATTCAAAGACTGCGACCTTTGCCCTCTCGCTCTACAACAGATTCCTGGACAAGAATGGCGAATTCCTGACGGTGAGGGCTGTTCAGGGTCTTGATTTTTACAAGGATGACAACCGTTGGATCCCTCTCGAGGTTGATGCGGTGCTCAAGAGACCTATGCCCATCAAGAGTTCGGTGACGTATGATGTGGATAAGGGAAGGTTAGTGAACGCCATCTCCGACGTCGGGATTAAGATACTTGATCAGATATCACTCTCCCTGGGCGAAAGGTACGAGAGAACGCAAGACATATTATTTTACACCTTTGGACTCAGTACTGCTCTCTCAAAAAAGATCACGGCTGAGGGGAGTTTTTGGTACGATGCAAAACATGGAGGGCTGCAGGATATCGTAACAAAAGTGAAGTACCGGGAACAGTGCTGGAGCATGACGTTCGTTGTTACGAAACGGCAGAGTGATTATAGCTTCACCGTTCTTTTTGACCTTCTCGGAATCGGCAGCCTGAAATTGTAATACGGGGTCCTTGGCAGGTCATCGCAACTTCTTCAGGGGAGACATCGAGAGCCGGAAAGGGCCGTCAAGGGGCCTCCTTCGCTTCGAGCTTTTTGATGATCCCTTCTGTCAGTCTCACAGCCTCTGATATTGAGGTCTGATCGGTCTCTATGAGAAGTTCCGGATTGAACGGTTCCTCATAGGGAGCCGATACCCCGGGTACGGGCGCTCCTGCTCCGCTCTTTGCATAAATGTCCCTCGGCGCCCCGTGGGATTCGGCCCGCTTTCTCTCCCGGCTGACGCAGAGATCGAGAGGACACTTCAGGTATATTTCACCATATCTCCCTATCAGTCTTCTCGCAAGCTCCCTCCATCGCTTCAGGTTCCCCGTTGCGTCTATGATCACGCTATGACCGTGTTTCACAAGGGCGTAAGCCGTGTATACGAGACAGCGGTAAACGAGGTCCCTTTCTCCTTCCGAATACGTGGGTTCGGGAGTAACGATCTTCCTCAGCTCGTCCATGCGCAGTATGATGAAATGAGGATGGATCTCCTTTATCCCTTCGGCCAGGGTACTCTTCCCGCTTCCCGGAAGACCTGTTATCCATAATGCGATAGGGCTCATGCCTGACGACATCTTATCACAGCTCACCGGAGAATGTCATAAGACCTCTGTCTTGCAGGAATTCCGCTTATTCTTGACGTCCTCTCTTTGTGATCGCCTCTCATTCCTTGAGAGTGTCCAAAGTGTGCTATAATGATACATCTTCGTTGATTCATCCTCAGGAAATGCGATGATAAAACACCATGCCATAGGAATTGACCTCGGAGGCACCAATCTGAGGGTAGGCCTCGTATCAGAGGGGGGCAGCATCGTGGAAAAAATTAAGGTGCCTTCCCTCGAAGGGATTGAGGAGCCTCTCCTCCATGCGATCTCCGAAGTATTCACCGACGATGTTGCGGCAATAGGCATCGGTGTGGCGGGGCTCATAAACAGGGAAAGGACTGCCGTTGATGTCTCTCCCAATCTCCCCTCGATTGAGGGGGTGAAGATCGTCGATGAGGTGCGTTCGAAATTCGGCGTACCCGTTGTTATCGAAAATGACGCGAACGTCGCTGCCGTCGGTGAAAAGTGGACAGGCGCCGGACGGGACTTTAAGAATTTCGTCCTCCTCACCCTGGGGACCGGCATTGGAGGAGGAGTCATTCACGACGGGATGCTCATGGACGTTTCCGCCGAGTTGGGACATATGAGCATCATCGCAAACGGGGTGAAATGCTCATGCGGGAACTACGGGTGTCTGGAATCGTACGCCTCTGCAAGGGCAATTCTCGGCTATGCCGTCACCGCACTCGAACACGCCTCGCAAAGCATCCTCAAGGAACTCTATCAGGGCAATATCTATAAACTGACTCCCGAGGATATTTACAAGGCAGCACTTGAGGGTGACAACCTTTCACGGGATGTTCTGCGGGAAGCCGGGAAATACCTTGGCGTCGGGATCTCGAACTGCATAAACATCTTCAGCCCTGAAGCGGTCATTCTTGGGGGAGGACTCATCGGGGCCTGGAATATCTATATCAAAGAGGCGATCAGAGAGGCATCCAAAAGGACCTTCAAGAAGCTCTTTGACAGCATCCAGATCATCCCTTCTTCCCTCGGCGATAATGCCGGGATTATGGGAGCTGCATACCTTGCCCTTCACAGCGGAGATGAATAATGAACCTCATCTATTCCCGTCGGCGTTCATCCCTCGTCCCTTCCTCCTAGCGCTATGCCTGAACATATAAGGAACTTTTCGATAATCGCACATATCGACCATGGGAAGTCGACCCTTGCGGACCGGCTGCTGGAATATACTGGCGCCTTGACCTCGAGGGAGATGATGGCCCAGGTCCTTGACTCGATGGATCTCGAAAGGGAACGGGGCATCACGATCAAGGCCCATGCAGTGCGGCTTCATTACGCGGCCGACGACGGAGAGGAATACGTATTGAACCTCATCGATACGCCAGGCCATGTGGACTTCTCCTACGAGGTTTCAAGGAGTCTCGCCTCCTGCGAAGGGGCTTTGCTCATTGTCGATGCGACGCAGGGCGTCGAGGCCCAGACCGTTGCGAATACCTACCTCGCCACAGAGCACAATCTCGAGATAATTCCGGTCATCAACAAGATAGACCTTCCTGCATCCGAGCCTGACCGGGTCAAGGAGCAGATAGAAGAGGTCCTGGGCATAGAAAGTTCAGACGCTATCCTTGCAAGTGCGAAGGAAGGCTTAGGCACAAAAGAGATCCTCGAGGCGATCGTCAGAAAGGTCCCTCCTCCTTCAGGGAATCCCGACAATCCTCTGAAGGCACTCATCTTTGATTCATGGTTTGACAATTATCAGGGCGTCATTGTTCTCGTCAGGCTCTTTGAAGGAAGAGCACGGCCGGGTATGAAGATACGGCTCATGATGACGGGGAAGGACTTTGAGGTCTCGCACGTTGGGGTCTTCACCCCGAAGATGGTGCCCGTTGAAGAGATTTCTGCGGGGGAGGTTGGATACATCATCGCCGGGATCAAGAGCGTGAACGAGACACAGATTGGAGACACCATAACCGACGCCAGTCATCCCGCCACCGAACCCTGTCCCGGCTATCGGGAGATAAAACCTATGGTCTTCAGCGGACTCTATCCGACGGAGACCCATCAGTATGAAGGATTGAAAGACGCCCTCGAAAAGCTGAGGCTCAATGACTCTTCCTTCTCCTATGAACCCGAGACATCGTCGGCCCTGGGCTTCGGGTTCAGGTGTGGATTCCTCGGTCTCCTCCATATGGAAATCATCAAGGAGAGACTTGAGCGTGAATTCGGTCTTTCACTCATCAGCACCGCGCCGACCGTCATCTACAGGGTGACTGGCGTGAAGGGGAATGTCGTCTTCGTAGATAATCCGACCTTGCTGCCAGAAAAGTTCCTCAGCATAGAGGAACCCTTCGTCGCGATAACCATATTTGTGCCGCAACCCTATATCGGTCCTATCCTTGAACTCTGCCAGGAAAAGCGCGGTACCCAGAAGGAGTTCACCTTTATCGGCAAGGAGAGGATCATGGTCGTCTATGAGGTTCCCCTCAACGAAATTCTCTGGGACTTCTATGACAGGCTGAAATCCATCTCCAAGGGCTATGCCTCGATGGACTACGACTTTGTTGGATTCAGGGCATCCGATCTCATCCGCCTTGACATCCTCCTGAACGGAGAGCCCGTGGATGCCCTTTCCTTGATCGTCCATAGGGACAAGGCATATTATAAGGGCAGGCAGATAGCAGAAAAGTTGAGAGAAGTCATTCCGAGGCAGCTCTACGAGGTTGTGATACAGGCGGCGATAGGGAGCAAGATCATCGCGAGGGAAAGCGTCAAGGCCCTGAGAAAGGATGTCCTCGCAAAGTGCTATGGCGGTGATATCACGAGGAAAAGGAAGCTCCTCGAAAAGCAGAAGGAAGGAAAGAAGCGCATGAAACAGGTGGGGCGGATAGAGGTCCCCCAGGAGGCCTTCCTCTCCGTACTGAAGGTAAAGTGACGACGAGACACGCTAAGGAGGAATAAGAAAGAGTGAAAAGAGACAAGAAAGCGATTCTCTGGGAATACACAAAGGCCATTGTAACGGCCCTTCTCCTCGCCCTCTTCATCAGGGCATACTTCATCCAGGCGTTTAAGATCCCCTCAGGCTCCATGATCCCCACGCTCCTGATAGGAGACCATATCCTCGTCAATAAATTCATCTATGGGACACCTATCCCCTTTTCGGACAAGAGGGTCCTTGTCTTCAGGAAGCCGGAAAGAGGTGATATAATAGTGTTTAAATATCCGGAAGACCCGAGCAGGGATTTCATCAAACGGGTGATTGCCGTCGAGGGAGATATGATCGAATCGAGGAATAAGATCATCTATGTAAACGGAAAACCGGCGAGCGAGCCTTTTATCCAACATACCGACGATTCCGTCAGACCCGGGGGCATTGAGCCGAGAGACAATTTCGGTCCCCTTATCGTGCCCAAAAACAAATTCTTTATGATGGGAGACAACCGTGACCAGAGTTATGACAGCAGATATTGGGGATACGTTGATATGAAAGAGATCCGCGGAAAGGCACTCATCATCTACTGGTCCTGGGACAGCAAGAAGACCTTTCCGAGATTCGAAAGGATTGGGAGGCTGGTGCGATGAAAGTGCTTCGAAATCAACAGGGATTCATAAAAGCTCTCCTGACCATGGCGTTCATGGCGGCGACCGTTTATGTGGGAATCCAGTTCGGAAGACCTTACTACCAGTATGAAACCTTCAAGACCGAGGCAAAAGAGATTGCAAGGATCGAGCTCGGTGATGTCGAGAAGACACGGGCCAAGATCTACGAGTCTGCACAGAGTTTCAACATACCCGTTAAGGAAAAGGACATCCTCGTCACGAAGAAAGCGAACCTCGTCCAGGTTAAGACCGCATGGTCTGCTGAAGTCGACATCTTTGGACTCTATCAGAGGACACTGCACTTTACTCTCGACATAGAGGCATAACGTTGTTTACCGGTCTCATTTCAGAGATGGGGGATGTCATATCGCTGATGCGGAAGCGGTCAGGTGCATCTCTTACGGTAAAGGCTGTAACCTTGCAGCAGGATGCCGTCATAGGCGACAGTATCTCCATAAGCGGAGCATGTCTCACGGTAACAAACCGTCGGGGCGATCTCCTCACCTTCGATCTTTCCGAAGAGACACTGAGGTCCACGAATCTCGGAGAGCTCAAGGGAGGAGATAAGGTCAATCTTGAACCATCGCTGAGGGCCGACGGAAAATTGGGCGGTCACTTTGTTACGGGTCATGTAGACGCCGTGGGAAAGGTCCTCTCGAAGACTGTTGTCGGCGACACGCTCAAGATTGTTATCGGTGCGCCTTCGGACGTAACGGGACTTCTCGTCGGTAAGGGATCGGTGGCGGTCGACGGAATAAGCCTTACTGTCGTCGACGTTTCCGAAGATACCTTTAGTATCGTCATTATCCCTCACACGGCAGCTGTCACGACCATCGGCTTGAAAGGCATAGGAGAGACGGTAAACCTTGAAGCCGATATCATCGGCAAATACGTTGCACGGTTTCTTGCCGGAGGCAGGACAAAGGCGACAGGGGGAGACGATAAGCTTATGCAGTCTCTGACGAAGGCAGGGTATATCTAATCAAGGGACCGCATAGGAAGAGTTACTAAGGAGACCATAAGTATAGTAGCACTGTCTGTCACTCCGGCTTGTCCGGAGTCGTTCTTCAGAAAGATTCCCGACAAGGGGGAATGACACATTACGAATGAGCTTATGGGTGAGTTAAGGAGGTAGGGCTTTGCAGAAATATACGTTCAACACGATTGATGAGGCTATCAAGGATATAGCGAGGGGCAAGATGGTCATCCTCGTCGACGATGAGGACAGGGAGAATGAAGGTGATCTCTGCATGGCTGCAGAGAAGGTGACGCCGGCAGCCATCAACTTCATGGCAAAGCACGGCAGGGGCTTGATCTGCCTCTCGCTCACCCCTCAGCGCGTGGAAGAGCTGAACTTGCCGATGATGACCGATGCAAACACGTCCCAGTTCGGCACGGCCTTTACCGTCTCGATAGAAGCGAAGAAGGGAGTTACTACAGGGATCTCTGCCGCTGACAGGGCAACAACGATACTGACGGCTATCGACCCGAAAATGACCGCTGAAGACCTTGCAAGGCCCGGCCATGTCTTTCCTCTCCGCGCAAAGCCGGGCGGAGTCTTGCAGAGGGCCGGCCAGACCGAGGGATCTGTCGATCTCTCAAGACTTGCAGGTCTCTATCCCGCCGGTGTAATCTGCGAGATCATGAGCGATGACGGTACCATGGCGAGGGTGCCCGAGCTCATGGAGTTTGCTGCAAGACATCACCTGAAGATCGTGACGGTGAAGGACCTTATTCACTTCAGGATACGGACTGACCGGTTCATCAAGAGGGTCTCTGATGTGAAACTTCCTACCGACCACGGAGAGTTCAGGGCTGTCGCCTATACGAATGACATGGATTCGAATGTCCATATCGCTCTCGTGAAGGGAGAGATAAAGCCTGAGGATCCGGTATTGGTGAGGGTCCACTCGGAATGCCTCACCGGCGATGTCTTCGGATCGAAGAGATGCGATTGCGGGGAACAACTCCACAGGGCAATGGCGATGATCCATAAGGCCGGGAAGGGCGTTATCCTTTATATGAGGCAGGAGGGCAGGGGCATAGGCCTGGCGAACAAGCTGAGGGCCTATGAACTCCAGGACAAGGGACTCGATACTGTCGAGGCAAACCTGAAGCTCGGGTTCAAACCCGACCTGAGGGATTACGGTATCGGCGCCCAGATCCTTGTGGACCTCGGCGTCAGGAAGATGCGCCTCATGACCAACAACCCCAAGAAAATCGTCGGCCTTGAAGGATACGGTCTCAAGGTCGTCGAGAGGATGGCGATCGAGACGAGCCCTCACGAGAAGAATATCATCTACCTCAAGACAAAGAAGAAAAAACTCGGCCACATGCTCGAGAACGTCTAGACTTGTTTGAAGTGGGACAGGATATTTTGTATCTCCTTTCGTCATTGTCTCGAAAATGACGTCCTCATCTTTAAGAGCCTTTATTTCTTGTGTCGATGTATATTCAGCAAGATATATATAACCGGCAAGAAAGTATAAATTGTCTCTCGTGCTCTATGGCAACAATCCTTAGTCCTTATA
>DASRZP010000094.1 GCA_035686305.1 Thermodesulfovibrionales bacterium
GTTGTTGTCCCAGTCTTCAATGAAAAGAAAACTATTAAGGATGTCTATGAACGCATAAGGGCCGTAGATATCACTAAGGAAATTATTTTAGTCGATGATTGTTCAACCGATGGTACGAGGGAAATTGTCAAGGGGCTGGCAGCCGATGATACAAGACTTTTTTTCCATGAACAGAACATGGGAAAGGGTGCCGCTTTGCGGACGGGCTTCCGAGAAGCAAAAGGCGATATATTGATCATCCAGGACGCCGATTTAGAATATGATCCCCAAGAATATCCGAAGCTGATCCAGCCTATTCTTGAAGGTAAGGCAGATGTTGTCTACGGTTCACGTTTTGCCGGAGGGGGGCCGCATAGAGTTTTATTTTTCTGGCATATGGTAGGCAACAAGCTTCTGACGCTTCTTTCCAATGTGTTCACGAATCTCAACCTGACTGATATGGAGACATGTTATAAGGTATTCACGCGTGACGTATATACAAAGATCACTATTGAGGAAAATCGGTTCGGTTTTGAGCCAGAGATTACGGCGAAACTTGCTAAATTAAATGTGAGAATCTACGAAGTGGGGATTTCATATTCAGGAAGAACCTATAGTGAAGGAAAAAAGATTGGTTGGCGAGACGGAATATCCGCTCTCCGATGTATCTTCAAATACAATTTATTTCGTTAATACAAATTGCCCATCAGGCGGTAGACGACGTGAAGGCGCATCTCCTGCAATCCTGCTACAAGGTATTTTCCACTGTCTCTCTTTATTGCTTACCCGTCGCGGATTGAATATGCCTAAGCATTTCTCGAGCCTGTCCTGCCTCGGGACCTTCAGGAACGAGAGCGAGGAAATGATTCAAGTCCTGGACAGCCAGATCAACTTTTCCTAGATTCAGGTGAGCGACTGCTAATCCGTATACCGCATCGGGATAATTTTTTTCGACCCTCAGCACATTTTTCAGACAGGTTTCAGCTTGGCTGTATCTCCCTTGAGAAAAAGCGATCTTTGAAAGAGTAAGCCAAGAGGTAGCAAAGGTTGGGTCTATAGATACCGATTGGGTCAGAAGTTTTTCTGCCTTTCGGTAATCCGCTTTATCGAAGTGAAACAAACCATCAGCACTCCAGAGGTACGCGCTCGCAAAGTTGTGCTCCAACGCCTCCTCAACCAAGGGAATCCCTTCATTAGGAGTGAACATGTTTAGGTGCTTTATAATCAAGAAGCCCAGATAGTCAGCCAGAATGTCGTTACTATAGAAAGCGAGGCATCTCGAGACCTCCTTTATAAAAACAGGCAAGATCGCGGGATCTGATTCATATGCTTTTATTGTCTGTTCAGAAATATCTGGCAGGAAAAATCGAAGACGATATTCTTCGATAAAAGAATAATTTTCAGGAATATTCTTGACAACGATTATCGAAGAGTTATCCCAAAATACGGGGACCCAGAGTTTGGGAGTAAAGATAGCTCCGTACGACTGACTATTGCCCCAATATCGCTCCAATATTGCATATTGTATATTGTAATCTTCAAGCAAATTCTTGTTTTCGATAATGGACGGAAAATTACCAAAAACAACATGGTGGTTATACATGAAAATTCTCCGTCCGGGATAAAGGAAATAGGCCAAGTAACCACCAAAATGTCCTGGATTGTACATATTGCCCTTAAGGCCAGTCTGCTCGGTAAAACGCGTCGCGCCTACGGGAAGCAAGAGATCATTGACTTTGTATCCAAAGGTAAAAGGGCCGACAGGAAATACAAATTTTAGCAATAATATATAAACAAGGGCAATTGATAAGGCTGAATAACATAATATTCTTCCATATGCAGCGAGGATTTTGTTCTTCACGCGCTCTTTCATCAAAGATGCATAGTAAGCCAACGAAGGGATCGCAAGCAAAGCGAAAACTACAGTGACGCGGTTGTATTTGAGCGAAAGCGCTGTAAAGGGAATCAGAATTAACATTTGGGTTAAGTCGACTTTCTTTATAAGGAACAGGCTCAGTCCAGTGATTAGAGCGAAAAAAAGCCAAAATATGGGGAAATTAATGAAATCAGGGGGAGCAAATTCATTTGTGCTCAAAACCATCCTATTGGCCCTGAGAAACTCGACGAAAATGCCATAGGTCCTTAGTCCGTATGGGTTTATAACCATCGCCGTCAGGCTGACCAGATAAACTATCAGCAAGGTTTTAATGTATCCGGTCTCACTTCTGACACTTATCCTACCAGTATAGCTCTCCGCAAAAATGGGGAACATACTCTTTGCCGTCTCACCGATCACAAAAGCAGAGAGAAGGATAACTCCGTAAAGAGCTCCGTGCAGGAAATCCCATAACACCATAATAATGGGGATGATGGATAAATACTTTCTCTTGAGTCTTCCGGTCTTAAAACCATAAAGAATAAATCCCAATAAGCTCACAAAAAGGAGAGAGAATATCTCAGGACGTTCTCTATATCGTGGCAATCCTGCAAGAATTGCAGCCATCATTAATAAGGCAGAAAGCGGGATACCTGCCCCGGCAAAGCGAGCCGTTTTGAAAATAAAAAAGGCTATCAATACGGTCACCGCACTTTTGAAGATAACCACTGCCAATGCGCCACCATTCTTAAAAAGCAGATAAAATAGTATTTGTGAAAGCCATTCATGATTAGAGAAGATTATTCCTGGACGGGTATAGGAAAATATCTCCTCATTTATTATGCGGCCTTGCTCTATCATTACCTTTCCGTTTGCAATATGCCAGAAGAAATCCGCATCCTGAATACGGTAAAAAACTACGATAGCAATAAAGAGAAAAGAGACGACTAGCAATGTTTTTTCGGTTGTAATATTTTTGGGATAGTTTTTCATGCCGTCAGCTCAATACTTAAGGAATCTCCAGCGGAGAGTAGATGCCTACGGTCAAGCCCGTGGCGTTTTCCCTTACAAATTCGCCGAATCAAAGATCCGAGAGAATTTGGCGTCCTTCGGGCGAAGAAGAGCATTCACCCACGAGTTAACCCTTAGAAATAAGAGGAACCCTATATTTCACTTCTAAGCTGTTACCTGATAAATTTATCATCGGCCAACTTTTTAAGCACATTACTTACGAAAGAGCTATTCAGGCGACTGTCCATGCCTACAATCCACGTCTCTGATAAGGCCGACCAAATCTTTTTTTGGGTTTTCACATCATACAGACTGGTCTCAATAACAGCATACGGTTGCGCGCCAGCCGCACTATAAGGGTCATTCGGGTTACCAGTGCTCTTGTACTCCCTCTTAATAAATTTCGCTATCAGTACTGCATCCATTTTTCTCCTGTCGAGAAGTGACATGACTTCATCCTCGCTGGGCCGTTTCCCGGGGAACTCTACATAACTCTGAACAGTATTCACCCCACGCGATCGTAATTGTCTCGCCATTTCATCTTCAACCATTATTGCTCTTTCTGGAGACGGAAAAATTGCCATTACGAGAATGTCATTGATGGGACCCTTCTGATAGGTCTCATCAACCCAAACATCGGAAAAACGTGTCGCCATACAGCCTACAATTACCATGAGCATGCCTAGAAGAAATATTCTGCCTTTGCTCTTCATAAGCTCATCTCCACCGTTGTTTTCACTGTCATTATATATTATTCAAATTCAATTGACCAGTGTCTGCCCGTCCTTCAGTGCCTCCACTGCTACCTTGCCTTAAACGCTGGGCTATCGTTCCTCCCGGGTCTTTTACTTATTCCGCAGCTCCTTTCCGTCTTTTTGGGGGCTACCAGCCATTTTCGGCTTCACTAGAAGCCCGACACGGGACGATCTCGACACGACTCGATGACTGCCCCTGATTCTTAGTTTAGGGCTTTATCACTTAAGTAGCTGTCCAGTTATTCCCAGCCAGCTCTCTTTACTTCTTCAACGAACTTCGGGACAAGGTCGAGTTTTTAGAAGAGGTGAAGTGTACCAGCGGAAAACAATTGTGTGCTCAAAGGAAAAGTGATGTTGCTTTCGTATAATTATCCCGTATACAGGCGAGAATAGAGAGGCCCAGCATATTCGCTTCTTTTCTTAAAGCTTTTGGATTTTGCTATAATAGTCAAATCAGGATAATCAAAAACCTTTGCAAAATGACCAGGATTGATAGGTCGAGTAGTTAAGAATCAGTGAAAAAATGTTGTTTTTTTATTTTCTTGGTTGTTTCTGCTCTTTCATGCAATAGACAGTTCCTATTGCCCTCAGAATCCATTTCATCAATAGAGCCAATTTCGTATTGCAATCTTCTCTATATGCCTTCAAAACCCTTTCCACCTGCGGAGACGAAACCTTACCTTGGAATCTATTTAGCTTTCAAAAAAATAGAACAATCTGTTCAAGGGTGTAAGGAAAACATCTTTATACAGGTCGCGGGGGTCATTAATGGCACGCCAGCTTCAAAGGCGGACCTTAGAAATGAGGATATTATACAGTCGTTTAACGGTGTTCCCACCTGTAACGATGCTGAGCATGTCCTAATGTCCTTTAAGAAAATGATTGAACAGCAAAAAATAGGGGATCCAATCAAACTGGATATTTTGCGGGACGGCCAAAGACTTTCCCTAACCGTTACACTGGAAGAGACGCCAACCCATGCACAACAGGAAGCTAGACACCCTGATATCGAAAAATGCTCTGGCCAAGTCTCGATGCTTGAAAATACCTTACGTACTCAAAGCGCTCTACCCATATTTAACCATATTCGTGATGAATTATATGTGAGATCCAACACCATACATAACCCGGGCTTGTCGTATGAAAAAGAGTCTCATCCGCTCCAGTTGAAAGAGGTGACCTATATGATGCGACATCCTTTGTTATCCGGAGAGGTTGCAAAGGAATTATCGGAACAAGTCGTCTCACCTCTTCATACTCATGACGGCAATTGGCATATAGGTGATATCATGCAAAAGATTGCCTCTCTCCTTGATATCGATATGCCTCCGCCAGAAAAACCGGCAGAGGTCAGTTTCCCTGCACTACTTCAGATCATGGAGGAAACTAAGAACCGAATCCAAGAGGCATTGAACAACCTATCTCCAGAAGAAAAGGTTCTATTGCAGAATAAGGCTATAAATTCATGGGACGACTCCCAGTGGAATACGATATTAGAGATTTCGATGAAGGTGGATCGTACAAAACTCTTTAATGCGTTCTCTTCCTTCCTCTCCTTCTTGACTCGGGACAATCTCATGCTTTTAAGAGAAGATATTATTAAGCGGTTTGGAAACAAGCCAGGCACTATACTTTATGAGGCCATGACGCCCATAGGGAAGGTGATAGTTGGTGGCTCGGGGCCTAATGTGTACGCCGAGGACGCAGCTTTAATCCTTGACCTTGGCGGCGATGATCTCTACCTCAATAACGCTGGCGGAACCAGACCAGGGATGCCCCTAGCGTTAGTAATTGATTGGGGAGGGAACAATCGTTACTTAAGCAAGGAGAATTTTTCTCAGGGAGCTGGTGTTTTGGGTGGTGGCTTTCTGATCGATCTCGGTGGTAATGCGACTTTTAGTTCATTGGATGGAAGTCAGGGAGCAGGTTTTTGGGGCATCGGATTCTTATACCATGGCGAGGGAAACGGAGTTTATACCGCAAGGAAGTTTTGCCAGGGTACGGGACAGATGGGTATTGGCCTCATTGTGAACAGGAAGGGAAATGATCGTTATCTGTGCTCACGTGGGGGGCAGGGGTTGGGCCTCTTTGGCGGAGTCGGTATCTTGATAGATGAAGCCGGCAATGATTTTTACCACGTAGGGGGCTTAGAACCGGATTTCCGAGATCCTTTAAAATCGACCATTAGCATGGGCCAAGGGTTCGGGCAGGGAGCAAGGCCTGAGAAAGACAAAGATGGCGTTCCGGGAGGAATAGGAATGCTCATTGATGAAGAAGGTGACGATACCTATATTGCCGATTACTTTGCCCAGGGCGCATCCTATTATTACGGATTGGGCATCTTGAACGATATGGCCGGAGACGACCAGTATATCTCAGGGCGTTATTCGCAGGGTGCAGGGATTCATTCCTCCGTTGGCGTTCTGATAGACCAGAAGGGCAATGATTTTTATTATTCATCGGTCGGTGTAGCACAGGGCATGGGGCATGATTTCGGAGTTGGTTTTTTCGAGGATGATGGAGGACATGACCATTATTCGGGAGGGACCTTAGTACAAGGTGCGGCAACCAATGGGAGTCTCGGTATATTTATAGGCCAACAAGAGAGTGATCAACACACGTATATCAGCAAAGGACAGGGATATGCTCAAGATGAAAACAGTATGGGAATAATGATCGTTAAAGAACGTGAAACCAATGCAGTGTCAATGAAGATTGGGATTAAGAAAGAATAATGTTTATACTTTCTGCGGATAACGAGTAGGCGTCATGTTGCGGCGGCATCAATGCCGCAGATCCTGAGCAATTGTTCTTGCCATGTTTCCTGTCTCTCTTTTTCCCTGGTGACAGTGTTGTCGCTGTTCAACAAGTTACGGAGAGATCGATTTCATTTTTCCGGTTTCTGTTGGACAGAAGCCGCTAGAGTCTGATTCGGCCAATTTGTAAAGAAATAAGTGCCACGGGCTTGCCCGTGAGTATCTACGGTGTAGACCCTGGCAGTCTTTGAACAGACATTGCTTGAATGTGTTAAAATTTTGCGATGAAAAGAAGACGCCATGTCGAATACTATCTTGCAGCCTCGGCTTCTCTTGTGACATTCATTGTGTATTTGTCCTCTCTTCGCCACGAGTTCGTTGAGTGGGACGACCCACAGTATGTTATCGAGAATCCCCACATACGCGCACTTGACATGTCTTTTCTCAAGTGGGCGTTCGGCCATTTTTACGCGAGTAACTGGCACCCGTTAACCTGGGTATCTCATGCCGTGGACTACGCAATCTCGGGGCTAAATCCGGTCGGTCATCATCTCACGAGTGTTGTCCTGCACGCAGCAAACACCTGGGCAGTTATATTTCTGGTCGTAGCGTTAATGAATGCGGCACAAAGAGGGAAACGCGCGGACGGGTCATGGCCTGATGAGAGGGCACCGCTCATTGTCGCCGGGGTGACAGGCCTTTTGTTTGGATTGCATCCCTTGCATGTGGAATCAGTGGCATGGGTCGCTGAGAGGAAGGACCTCCTCTGCGCTCTTTTTTATATCCTGAGTCTTATGGCTTATACGAGATTTGCGCATTCCGAAAACGGCAAGACCTCCCGGAAAAGAGCCTCGTTGTGCTTTTGGGATAAGCGGTACCTGTTTTCACTCGGATTGTTCATGCTTGCCCTGCTGAGCAAGCCGATGGCGGTGAGCCTTCCTGCCATTTTGGTACTACTGGACTGGTACCCCTTTGGCAAGATTCGATCACTTGAATCTTTCCTGAAGTCGGTAGTCGGCAAGCTGCCGTTCTTTGTGCTAAGCCTCGGTTCCTCGGTCTTGACGATTTTGGCGCAAAGGCAAGGAGGGGCAATAGTCCCGATGGAATCGGTGCCTCTCTCTACGCGGCTGCTTGTGGCTGTCAAATCTCTTGCAGTCTATCTGTGGAAATTGGTCTGGCCCCTTAACCTGAGCCCCTTTTATCCATATCCGATTTCCGTATCGCTGTTATCATGGTCATATCTGCTGGCCGTAGCGGTTGTGATAGGGATATCGGCGCTTTGCGCGATCGCGGTGCGGAAGCAGAGGGTCTGGATGGCCCTGTGGGGTTATTACATGATCACCCTTGTCCCTGTCATCGGTATCGTGCAGGTGGGCAGGCAGGCAATGGCAGACCGCTATACGTATCTGCCAAGCCTTGGGCCATTTCTGGTCATAGGACTTGTTTCCGCGTGGTTTTTTCGTAAAGTAGTCTCTGAGTCGCAACAGCATCCTTTGGTGAGGCCGGCAGGCGCTGTTCTGGCCCTGTTCATCATTTTCTCTATGGCCTTCATAACCATCAGGCAGTTGGGCATCTGGCAGAACAGCATCAGGTTATGGAGCTATGTCATCGAACAGCATCCGGAGCGGATTCAGCTCGCCTATTATTATCGCGGACTGGCCTTTGAGAATACAGGACAGCCTGACAGGGCAATAGAGGACTATAACACTGCAATTGCCCTTGATCCGAATTTTCGCGACGCCTATATGAGTCGGGGCACCGCCCTTGAAAAAACGGGTAGGCTCAATAGTGCCCTTGAGGACTTGGACAGGGCCATTGCGCTGGGCCCGAGGTACGAGGCCTATTACAATCGCGGCGTAATTCTCGAGAAGACGGGCCGGATAAATGAAGCCATCACGGACTATCTGGTCGCGATAGACCTGGATCCTTCCCGTTATGATTCGTATCTCGCTGCGGCTAGGGCATACGGAAAAGCCCGTTTGTTTGACAAGGCCATAGAATATTTTACCCGGTGCATTGCAATGAGGCCGAACAGTGCCGATCTGTACAATAATCGCGGCCTTTCCTTTCTCTTTATCGGGCAGGACGATCGGGCGCTCGAAGATTTCAATATGGCAATCGCATTGGATCGGACCCTTGCTATTGCCTATCGCAATCGCGGCAGCCTGTACCTCAGGAGAGGCGATAAGATGTCGGCTATCGCGGATTACCAAAAGGCGTGCGAATTCGGTGACGAAAAAGCTTGTGGAGCATTGAAAACAACCCAGTAGCGTTGGACTCGCTACACGAGAGCCATCTTCAGATAATTAAGAAATTTAGCAGGATGGCTTCCCTTATCAGGAATCACTGCAGAAACTCGTGACAATGTTTGCAGAGGCCGTCTGTATTCTGAGCTTCATAGCGAAATAATTTTCCCCACTCAGAGGAGTGAGGCACATGGCAGCTCAAACAATTAAATGGTTTCCCTTTCCTTTGACGGTCTTTGAGCCCTGTCAGGGGATGCGCATGGGGAGGAGAACCCACCATCAAATGGGGCTTCGTAAAGATGTCCTCATGGCATTGCCTGCAAAGTTGAGACGGCTCTTTCGTAAGGAGAGAATTATTTGGTCCTGAGTGAGGGACATGACAGCTAAGGCACATCCCGCCCGCAACGGGAGCATGCTGGCTCTTTTTTGTAAACTCATCTTTCGAGTGACACTGGTAACAGAGCTTCGGGGCTTCTTCTTTAAGTCCCTTTTTCCCGGTAAACTTATGGGGAATTGCGGATGCATCGACTCCAGCATGACAGCTTTCACATCCCATCTGAACTGCTGCATGCACTACTCGACCTTCTGTCAGGTCTTTATGGCAATCAAGGCAATTGATCGCCTGAGAAGATGCTGAATTAGCCAAGAGGAGAACTAATACAGGAATGGAAGACACCCGGAAGATCCTTTTCATAGTCACAGTTACAGCATTACTTATATCCATGATTATTTTATAACACAATTTCATATCAGCTTCAACAGGTCATTAGACTACAGAGAGTGTGTTCACACGGAAGACAGCACTTCTCTTCTCCCTGAACCTTTCATAGGGTGTTTGTTCATTCAGAGCTGAATGGGGGTCTTCCATAGTCATAGAAATCCTCCTATTCTGTCAGTATTCACTGGACAGGTGGTATGGCGTCGGTTAATTGGCGACCTTTGTCAACCCTGCTGTGGGGTTTAGCAAAACAATCGCATATGCTATAGTGATAATAGATATGAAACTACCGGTTGTCGCCCCACATCAGGCCTGTACTCAAGCATAATCTCTTGCCGTGACCCCGGGAGCCACGAGATTAGTATGAAAGAACCGGAACAGCCCACCAATCTGGATTATAAGAACTATCTCATCCCAGTGATGATTGCTCTAGTTGGCCTGCTTTCCTACTCCAACAGTTTTACCGTTCCATTCCAGTTCGACGACGATGGCTATATCGTTAATAACCCAGCCATCAAGACATTTCACTACATCTTAGCCCCTGCCGACGTTGCGACGCTCACCCAGGGCTCACCCGAGGCATTCCCGGTTAGCCTCCGGTATGCGTTCATGACACGTATAATAGCATATGCCTCATTTGCCATGAACTACAGGCTTAATGGTCTCAACGTGGTTGGTTATCATCTTGTTAACCTATTAATCCACATCGTCAGCGCAATGCTGGTTTTCTGGATCGTCAAAGCTACCTCAAAGACCGATTATTTCGGTGCCGTGGCCGGATGGAATAGCACGCGGCTCTGCGGTGCCATCGCCGCGGCTTCCGCGTTGCTGTTCGTCAGCCATCCTGTCCAGACACAGGCTGTGACCTACCTAACTCAGCGCTTCGCTTCACTGGCCGCCTGTTTAGGCCTTCTTGCCCTGTTTCTGTACATTGCCAGTAGGCTTTCCTCCTCCGGTCATAAACGTTCTGTGCTTTATACTACTTCCTTGCTCTCCACTGTCGCAGCTATGTTGACCAAGGAGTTCACCGTCACGTTGCCGTTCGTCATCGCATTATACGAGATTACTTTTTTTACGGGAAGGATAAGGAATAGACTTAAGATACTGGCACCGTTTGCTGTCACCCTCGCGATTATCCCCTCGCTGGTTTTCATCCAGCAGGGCTCTATGACCACGCTTGAAAGCACCATGAGGACCATCACCGCTGCCAATGTGTCCAACATTACGAGAACCGACTATCTCTTGACTCAGTTCCGGGTGATCATATTTTACTTGCGGCTGCTCTTCTTCCCCATCAACCAGAATGTGGACCACGACGTCATGATCTACCATTCTCTCTTCACACCGCCGGTATTTGTCTCGTTCGTTGCCCTGTTGACGTTATTCTTCCTGGGGGTCTTTCTCTATAGGGCGTCCAATAGGGAAAAGGCATATCCCGAATTAAGACTTGCGTCGTTCGGCATCATCTGGTTTTTTATTACGATGTCTGTTGAATCAAGCATCGTCCCTATGGGTGAACTGGCAGCCGAGTATCGACTCTATCTTCCTTCGGTCGGCGTTATTTTAGCCACTGTCTCTATAGGGGGGGTCGCAGCACGGAGAATATCTCGACCCCAAACTCTACGTTCATTATTGCTATATGGTCTGTGTGGAGTTATTGTCCTTATGTTCTCGTTGGCAACTCATGCGAGGAACAAGGTATGGGCGAGCGAAATATCCCTCTGGGAAGATGCGGCCCGCAAGAGTCCCTTAAGAGTTCGGCCGCATCAGAATTTAGGGATGTATTATGCGTTTGAGGGGTATCTGGAGGATGCCAAACGCGAGCTAATGACTGCTCTCGCGCTGGAACCCAATGACCCCAAGCTACACAACAATTTGGGCATGTTATACAAAAAGATGAAAGCCTACGACCAGGCAGTCGAGGAGTACAGCACTGTGCTCAGGCTCGCGCCCGGAGACGCCATAGTCCACTACAACCTGGGGAACGTTTACCTGGAGCAGGGCAGGGTCCCGGAGGCTGTCCAAGAATACCAAGTCACCGTGAGACTGATTCCTGACTACGATGAGGCTCATAACAACCTGGGAATTGCTTATTGTCAGAGCGGACAGTTCGATGCGGCGATTCGCGAATATAACCTAGCGTTGCGGCTTAACCCCCAAAATGTGAAGGCCCGAAACAACCTGACGAACTGCGTCAAGAAAGCGGCCGCATCGACCAATAATTAGGACAGGAGCGGACATCGGATCTCCTGGATTGACGACGGCAGGAGATATACGTTGGTAGAGCAGGCTGAAGCACTGGAAAGAGTAAGGATCAGGTAAACTGACGACACTTTTCTTGAAGTGTTTCCCTTCATGTCTCATGATTCGCTCTATGCTAAACTTATTCAGACAAGAACAATCAAAATATATTCGATCTATTGGGCGAAATATCTGCGCACAAGGATATTGAATTCGCGGAGTCCCCGGAGGCTGTCGAGGGCCGGATTTTCCCTGATGTTCCGAAGGTCATTGTATCCCATCTGAAGCGCGCTCTCCAGGTGGACCAGAGCCTCCTGTGGATGACCGCCTCGTGCATCTACACCAGCAAGCGCATATTCGAGGTATGCAGCGTCTCCGCCTGCGAGTATGGCCATTCCATAATATCTCTTTGCCATATCGAGCTTGTTCATCTCGCTGTAGACGTCTCCCAGTCCGGACAACGCCTGAGGCGACTGGGGATTCAGCGCCAATGCTTTTTGAAATGTTTGTTCTGCCTTTTCGAACTCGTGGGAAAGGTAATAGTTAATTCCCAGGTTCAGAAGAGCATTCATTTTATAGGGAAACAACTCCACTGCCTTCAGCAGAAAGGGCCTCGCTTCGGCTATTTTACCCGTGCTGTTGTAAAGGGCGCCCAAATTGTTCAGGGCAAGTTCGTAATCAGGGTCAATCGACAACGCCTTCAGAAGGGCGTCCGCTGCTTCTATCGGCCGCCCAGCGTCGATATATGCCATGCCAAGACCGTTCCAGGCGAGCGGGGAGGTCGGTGTCTTGGTCGTCACGTCCTTCCACAGCGACAGGTCATTGCTCCAAACCGATGTCCTCTGCCATGAAAGATAGGGCAGAGGCAGTACGATGAGGCAAAGTGCTGCCGCAACGACCCTCATGCGAAGATCCAGCGCGGTAAGATCCCTGGGAAATGCCAGCAGTCCGTAACATGCAGCCGCCCCGAGCATTGGGAAATACAGATAACGATCATTTATCAGCGTTACCAGAGAGACAATTTGAGAGACCGGCAGGAGGGCCGTAAAAAAAAGTGCGTACCAGAAACAGAACTGTGTTCTTTTCCTATAGAGGAAGCACCCTACGGCACAAAGAACAGCAGCAAAGAGGGCAGAAAACCCGACGGAGGCGTCCATGTGCACCTTCATAGGGGGCATATACACAGCACTCAGCCCCCTGGGCCAAAAAATCAGCTTGAAGTACCGCGTGAGGACCGTGAGCATGGTATAGAAGATGCCGAGGGGACCTTCGATGGAATAGGAGATTCTCCCCCCCTCATGTTCCGGCAGTTGGCTTTTGAGGGCAATGAGGACCGTGGCACTCGCTACAAGCAGAAAGGGAATCTTGTCGGTCAGCCATCGGACTTGGCGCGACCCCTTAAGATAGCAGAGGTCGTAGAGTATGAAAACCAGCGGCAGAATGACAGATACCGATTTTGAGAGCACAGCGAGCACAAAGGCAACAACCGAGCACACATAAAAGCGCATGCGCCGCGGCTCAGGCATCGTCCGGTAGGAGATATGACAATGAAATGACGCCAGGCAAAAAAACATGGCGAGTAGATTTTTTCGTTCCGATATCCAAGCGACGGATTCCACCTGGACGGGGTGAAAGAGGAAGATAAAGGCTGCAAGGAACGCTAGGGCCTTGTTCCGATGTAGCCGCATAAGCAGCGCATAGAATAGCAGGCCATTGGCAGCATGCATGACCACATTGGAAAGAATAAAACCGCGGGGATTCAATCCCCACGCCTCGTAGTCAAGCATATAGGAGATGATATGAATGGGTGCGTAATTGCCTATGTAAAACCGCGTAAATGCATCTTTTAAGTTACCCCAGGTTATTCCTCGTATTGCTTCATTTTCGACAACATAGAGGCTGTCGTCCCAATTCGAAAGGAAACTATGGCCGAGCGTGTCGGCATACACAGCGAAGGTGGCACCGACCAGGACAATGCAGAGCGCCATATGCACAGCTATGTTCTTATGGGCGATACTAATCACGCCCGACCGCTTCGGCGGAAATGAAAGCATAATCCAATGATATCAAAGTGCGTATGGAGCATCAAACTATTTCTGTAACCATTTATTGTTTTCTCATGGAATATGCCTATATTGACAGCACTTTGACCGGGCACAGCAAGACATGCATGTCGCCAAACTCATGGTCAAAGCCGGTCTCACCTTCACTTGACAGTCCTGCCATCATGGTGATAGCCTTTCACCTGGTGTGTCGATCTCCTGGAACTCCTTTTCGGGGTACGATGAGACAAACAAATAAGCGCACATATTCTCTGGCGGGACTTGTTGGCGTCATCACGTTCCTAGTATATCTGGGGTCTCTACACAATGATTTCATTGCGGAATGGGATGATGGTGAATATGTTTTAGATAATCCGTTCATTCGCTCCATCAGTCCAGCATTTTTTAAGTGGGCTTTTTTTGACTTTTACTCCAGCAACTGGCATCCCCTCACTTGGATATCCCATGCTTTAGACTACGCTATCTGGGGATTGAATCCTCTGGGACATCACGTCAGCAATAATATCCTCCATGCAGTCAATGTCTTTCTAGTGGTCGTGCTCATCATGAGACTACAGGAATTTGCAAAGGGAACGGTCCCGAGCGGGCAGAAGGGGGCGACGCTGAATGAGGCTGGAATGCTGATAACCGCTGGAGTGACAGGCTTATTATTTGGTCTTCATCCCATACACGTAGAGTCAGTGGCGTGGATTGCCGAACGGAAGGACCTCCTCTGCGCCTTGTTTTTTTTGCTCAGCATACTGGCGCATTTGAGGTATGTGTCTCCTTCACCACTATCGCCTCACCTGAAGTGCGGGGAGGCAGGTTTCTTCCCCTTTTGGAGGGAGGATGGCTGGGTGGGGAGAAAATGGTATTTCCTTTCCCTATCTATTTTTGTCCTTGCACTGATGAGCAAACCGATGGCAGTGAGCCTGCCCATAGTTCTGCTCATTCTCGACTGGTATCCGTTAAGCAGACTGCACCCCGGCAAGGCAGCGCTAGCGGCATTTGTGGAGAAAATTCCCTTTTTCGCATTCAGCCTGATATCTTCGGCCCTTACTATCCTGGCACAGAGGGCAGGGGGGGCAATTATAGAGATTCGTGTTGTTCCCTTGTCGTCGCGGTTGCTGATTGCGGTCCAGTCGTTAGTCGCCTATATTGAGAAGATGATCGTGCCGATAGAGTTGATTCCCTACTATCCCTATCCGAAGGGCGTTGCACTCTTCTCTGTGAAAAGTCTGCTCGCCATTGCCTTGGTTGTCGGGATAACGTTCGCTTGTGCCATGATCTCCAGCAAGCAAAAAGTATGGCTAGCTGCTTTGGGTTATTATGCCATCACCCTGCTTCCTGTGATTGGCATCGTCCAGGTGGGAAGTCAATCGATGGCGGACAGGTATACTTATCTGCCCAGCCTCGCGCCTTTCCTGATCGTCGGCCTGGGAGCCTCATGGGTTTACAATAGGATGATGATCAACCGACAACGGCCCGCATTAATAGTGGGGATTTTCTTTCTTTGTACGGGAGTTGTGATATTCGGTTGCCTGTCATTCTTGACAATTCGGCAGATACATATTTGGGAAAACGGCCTCTCGGTGTGGAGTTATGTTGTCGAAAAGGAACCTGGGAGGGCTTCGATTGCGTATACCAATCTTGGTTTAGTTTATCAAAAAATGGGTCGGCTTAGTGGTGCACTGGAAAACTATGAGAAGGCAATCGCACTGGATAAATATGACTATCTGGCCTATAACAACCGGGGTACGATATTTTATAAGTTGGGTCAATTCGACAAGGCTGTCCAGAGCTATGACAAAGCGGTCACGCTGAAGCCAGATGATTACAGGGCCTATTACAATCGCGCTTTGACATATGATAAAGTCGGCAGGCTGAATGAAGCTATTGAGGACTTGCAAAGGGCGGTGAGATTGAAGGGAGGGGATCCCCTGATACTCAATAACCTGGGGTTGCTCTATGGGAAAGCAGGTATGTATGAAAGGTCCATTGCAGCCTTAACTGAAGCCATTGCACTTGAGCCTAACAATCCGGCTACATATAACAACCGTGGGATATCCTATGCGTCCATCAATCAATATACGATGGCTATAGAGGACTTTAGCAAGACGATCCTCTTGAATGAGAATTATGCTATCGTTTATTTCTCACGGGGAGACGCCTATTTCAAAACAGGTGCGATAGCGCTTGCCCTTGCCGATTTTGCAAAGGGTTGCAGTCTTGGTGACGCAGATGCATGCAACGCCTTGCAGAAGGCAAGAATGATGATGACGAAGCCTCAGGAAAAATGACAGATGTTTGCCACTATAGACGGCGTCTACCGCAAGAGCCATGGGATTTGTTTGGTTGCTGTCCTTGTTCCGTGAGCTATTGAATCAAAGATCAAGGTCTACCTCGGGAATGACGTGTAAAGAACTTTGCGACCTTTCTCATGTAAAGGGATTTCTGACTCACTACACTCAAAATAGTATGTATTGCTGTAATGGGCTGAAGCAATCTGATGAGGTTTTTTTGTCGCTGATAATTGTTTCACTCTGAGCAGACCGTACGCGAGATAATGCGCACTGTTGTTGACAAAGAGTTGACGAAATATTCTATAATTTAAAGAGAGTTTGAACTGCGGGACACTCATAGGCGATCCTGGAGCTATTGCCTAAGAAATAAGACTTTGAGCCCCTGAGGCGTTAAGCACCCAAGAGGTTTCCCAGGAAATATGGCGGCGCGTAAAAATTTTCTCTACATTTATATCCTCGCATTCTTCTCTGGCATGTGCATTATGGCCATCGAGTTGTCGGCTTCCAGGCTCATGGCGCCTTTTTTCGGTACCTCCACCTTTGTCTGGACCAATGTCATAGGGATCATTATGGTGGCACTCTCGATAGGGTACCTGGTTGGCGGGAAACTGGCTGACAGAAGGCCGAATCTTGAAATTCTCCTCAAAATACTCCTCGCCGCCTGTGCGTTCCTCATTACGATACCTTTTGCTGCTCCATCTGTGGTCGGGGGTATCATGTCGGTATTGAGGCATTCCAAATCCTCCTTTACGTTCATATTTTTCGGATCGCTTGCCTCAATAACCCTACTTTTTTCCTTGCCGATCCTCCTTATGGGCATGACCAGTCCGTTCCTCATAAGAATCGTCGCCAGCCGCGAAGATGTGGGTAACTCTGCAGGACATATTTTCGGCATCTCAACGATTGGAAGCATCGTCGGCACTTTTCTTCCAATACTGGTGTTCATTCCAACTTTCGGCACCGGAAGAACTATTCTTTTTTTTGCCGTGCTGCTTCTTGGTGTTACCGCGGCCGGTTTTGCGAGGAAGCGTTATGTAATCCTCCCTCTTTTGTGCATAGTGTTTTTGTTAGTCCCGCTTCCGGCAGCACGGAAGAAATCTGGGCTCATTTACGCGACTGAGTCTGCGTACGAGTATATTGAGGTGCTGGACAATGGACGGTATCGCTTTTTGGCTTATAACAATATCGCCGGGTTCCAGACCATCGCGAGGAAGGACTCGCCGGTTACGGGGTACTATTTTGATTATTATTCACTTCTCCCTTACCTTACCGGGAAGAAAGCTGAGACCGTCTGCCTTATCGGTCTCGGCGGGGGGATCATTGCAAACCAGATCCAGTATTTCCATAAAGGAGTGAATGTTGACGGGATTGAAATCGATCCGAAGGTCATTACCATAGCAAGGGAATACTTTGCCCTCACCGACAGGACACGAGTTTATAACCAGGACGGACGCATCTTCCTCAACCTCATAAGCAAGAAGTATGACATCATAATAGTTGACGCGTTCACCCAGCAGATCTATATCCCTTTTCATCTCACGACCGAGAATTTTTTCCGCGAGGCCAAGCAAAAGATGAATGCTCATGGTATCCTCGCTATCAACCTGGCATGCTTTAGAGACACTTCGCCACTCCTCAAAAGTGTCACCAATACTCTCCTCGCAAGTTTTAGGAATGTTTACAGGGTAAAGATCCCTGCCACGAACAACAGCCTCATTCTCGCCTCGGATGGTGAGATAGACTTCGGGAAGCTTTCCTCCGCCTCAGGCACCGAACTCGACGCGATAGCCTTGTACAGCATGAGGTCATTTCAAAAGGTCGAGTTCGACCCAGGCGTCGCTGTTCTTACAGACGACAGAGCTCCTATAGAGCATATGGTGGACTGGGAGCTGTTGTAACGATTAAGGGAAAGGGGTGCTTCTCTAGTTCAAGAACGAATTTAGGAAGAACCCCTCCTGTCCGTTACTGTTCCCGACCTTAGACAAGCCCTTTATCTTCAATTCTTTCCAGGAGGCCTCCATATCCACCAATCAAGGATGGACTGTATGTTGAATATTTCAGCTAAGGTACCGATTGCGAGGAGAAGGACGTATGCGACAAGGCCAATTATGATCATATAAGCGCCGTACTTGTCAAAGAAGCTCTTTCCCTCGATAACGTTACGCCGCTGTGCTTCTGGGCTGATGGGTTCCTTTTCGCTTTTTCTCACGTGATAAGTGTCTCGTTTAATATTCTACTATCAAGGCCGCTTGTTTGCAACGGGCGGGGGCGCATGCCCGCTCAGGAGGCCATTACAGAAAAGGCATTATGGAGCAATGCAGCCGGTGTAGAATGAATAGAATAGACCGAAGCACTTTGTGCATTAAGATGCTGCCTGAATCGGGCATCAGGTCAAACACATAGGAAAATAACTTAGGAAATGAGTTACAATCACAAATGAATTTTGATTTAAAACGTTCCCTCAATACTCTTAAACGCATTGTCATGCTTCTGATTACAATCGTAATTTGGATAATAGTGGGCATGATGTACTTCAACCATTTCGTGAGACCCTTTGACCGCCTCGTGCCCCTTCTCATGCCCTGGAAAGGGTACGAAATGATCCCGGAGGAGGCCACCGCGGAGATGCGCCTTGCATTGCTGGAAGGAGAGCTTAAGACATCCAATAGGACCGCGCTCTACTCCTTCGCCACAATGGCAGGCTCGTTCACCATACTCTGCATATATTTTACGCTCGTGTATCAGCAAAAACAGAGAAAGGCCCGTGAAAGCGAACTGCTCTTACTGAAGAACCGAGAGATCGAACGACGGAATGAATTCATCCGTTACATATCAGCAACCATTGGGCATGAATTCAAAAACAATCTCGGCAGGATTAAGCGCCGCATCGCTCTGCTTCACGACCTCCCCGAAGATGCGAAAAAGCGTATTGACGACAACATGGATAAGCTCTTTGCGGATATCGAAATTTTCAAGAAAATCTCCGATGCCCGCGAAACCGCACTGACGAAATTTGAGCGGGTTGACCTTCACGCGCTGATCACCCATCTGGCTGACCAGTATAGCGACCTGGCGGAGTTCACCTTTGAAGGTGCGATGCGGCCTTCTCCGATTGTGGCTTCGCCTACCCTCCTGAAGACGGTATTCGAAAATCTCACGGACAATGCAATAAAATATAAGAAGCCGAACCAGAAGCGTGCGCAAATCTCGCTGTCATACGCCTTCGATGTCGACCAGAAGAGGAAATATCTGTCTCTTTCCTTCAGGGATGAGGGAATAGGCATGCATGAACAGGAAGCGGACCAATGCTTTTACAAGGGCCATGCCAGTCGAGAAGGTTGGGGTCAGGGGCTTTATTTCGTAAAATATGTAATCGGGCTCCATGCGGGGAAAATCAGGGTAGGCAAGGAATACACTGCGCCCGGGGTCGGAACAGAGATAATCATCAAGCTTCCCTTCATGGAAGAGGCGCTCCATGTTTAGGGTCCTCATCGCCGACGACGACTACGAGGACCGGGAACTTCTCAAACTCGAGATCAAACGGGCCCTCAAAGATGAGGAACCGGACATCAGATTTCAGGAGGCGGCCAGCGTTAAGCAGGCTTTGCAGCGTCTCGCTACCCAGTACTTCGACCTTATGACGCTCGACATTGAGTTCGACGGCCTGACAGAGGGCATAAACGCCCTTCCTGAAATATTCGAGAGCCATCCCTCACTGAATATCATCATCATCAGCGGGAAGCTGAGCAAAGCAGAGGTTTCAGGGCAGTTATTCCGTTTTACGAAAGATAATGTCTTAAAAGGAAAGCGATGGGCAAGACACTTCGATGTCCTTGATAAGAAGGACACCAAGACTGAGGCGCTGAGGCGGGCCTATTCCTTCAGTTCCAGGCAGCGAGGAGGCATCGAGAAGTTGCGTGATCTCTTCCTTCTTGCAGAATCTTACATCGAGAAGGGCATGATCGATAAATGCCTTGAGGTCTATCAAAAGATTCAGAGTTTGGTACCCAACGAGCCCGAGTCCAGGGAAAATATTACTCTCTTCCAGCACGGCCTGTCAGCTGACCTCGCACATGAGTATTATCAGAAGGGGGAAAAGGTCATCGCATCCCTCCTGTTGGGGCATCACATCGAAAACCAGCTCAAGGCTTACACCGCCGCGGTGTTGGGGGCGTCCTTCCCCGCACTGTCCGATTGCTTCAAGGCACTTGATCGGACCCGTCCCTTCACTCATTACAAGAAGGGACTCTTCCAGAGCTTATTGCGGCTGAGAAACAAGGCGATCCATCAGCCTGCAGAAATCGAAGAGAATGACTTCTCGCTTGCTCAAAAGAGCCTGAAATTATTAGAGGAGACCTTACTGTCGTGAAGCTTTCCCCTTCCATAAGAGTCGTCTTACAGACAGGTCCCTTATTCGCTCTGACACTTATTGCGATACTTCTGTTGAGCGCTATAATTTATTACCGGGCCACGAATGTCCAGAGGTTTCTTGAGCCGGCCCTGGCCATTTCGAAACCCCGTCTCAAGTTCAGTCAAAACATCAAGAAGATTCTCTCCGACGAGTTCGGAGCAGCAGATATTAAGGGCATCAGATTCAAGGCAGGATCGATACTTGTAGATCAATCTCTGCTCTTTGATGCCAGCCATCCCGCAAGAGGGAAGGAACCACTGGTCCTGAGGAGGCTGGGCCACGTTTTCCTATCTGCCCTTAAAGATCCTGAAATCAGACGCAATATCAGCCTCATCCTGGTATGTGTGAGATATCCCGTAGGTCTGGATGCCGCCTTAGAAAAGGAATTGCGCTTCCATGTCCAGGAGAGGGCCGCGGTCATACTGAACTCCCTATTCGCCTCGGAGCCGGAGCTTGAAAGGGATTACGTGCTTTACTTTTTGGCGACCGCCTTGCCGGTAGACAGAGCTCAGAAGGAGCCTTCCGTGCTGGAATTCCGCCTTGTGCCCGCCGAGCGGCTCCATATCGAGATACTGGAGAGCTTGGAAAAATACGCTTATTAAGCGGTGCATTGCACGTCACCCGTCAGATTCAGATCGGACAAGAGACGCAGCGACACCCTCTCATTGGCTGGCCGATTGCCTTCACGTCCCTCTTGAACACCCTTCCCCTGCGATTATAAGAATGCGATCCACCCATTCATGAGCTACTCTATCCCGTCTTTATTTTCTTCATCTCCTGCTTTATATTTTCGACGTCAGGTGCATTCGGGGCCAGCCGGAGATAAATCTCAAATTCCTTGAGAGCCTGTTTATGGTCCTTAAGGTCGTACGCCAGCACAACGGCCATGTTCCTGTGTGCATTTGGATGATTGGGGTTTATATTGATGGCCTTCTTATATTCTGCGACGGCGAGATCAGGCCTGCCTATCCCTCTATAGCATGTACCCAGGTCAACTATCACATCGACATTCTTAGGACCAAGGCTGAGCGCCTTTTGATACGCCTCGATAGCCTCGTTGAAGCGAGAGGCGTCCATGTTGGCATTGCCTAGGTCCACCCACGCCCGGTAGTTTGCCGGATCTTTCTTTACCTGAGCCTCAAGAAGCCTCACTTCATCCAGTGTGCGCATCTGGCCGACAGGAGGTTGATTCTGGGGCTTCGGCTCTTCTTTTCGGCACCCTACAGTTATAAGCACAAAAAATACAAAGAGCAGAATGGTCTTCTTCATCTCCTCCTCCATATCCATTTTTTAAAATAAATTTTAACAGGAAACGGGGCTTAAACTCAAACAAAATGACAACAAGACGTATTCACTCAGCGATGAGCAGGGTAGGGGCTTATGTTCTTAAGGCCTTTTTCTTTTGTAGTAGCGCATGCTTGGATATGGCGCCCCGAGATAATCGATCCTGGCCCAGAATCGGTACTTTTTTACATGACCATTGACACCAGTCGTCGAAGGACTAACTTGTCCCTAAGTGGTAAAAAAACACAGAAGTCCCGGTATTTAACCATATAGCAAATGTGGAATTATAAATAGTCTGATAAGAGAAGTTTTAGAGTCAACACTTCTTTTTCTCGATGAATTGTTGATGCAAGCAATTTAGATAGTGAAGCATTTATAATTGCAAGCGTCGTTATCCTCAGTGAGCATAATAATTGCTGGAAATTTCTTACTTCTTATATTGACGCAGATAGTTAAGGGGGGAGCACTCAAGGCAGCCTGGTGCACGAAGATAGAGGGGAAATAAGATGATAAGCCGGTTCAAGAAACAGCTGAGCAGAAGATCATGGCTTCTGGTCACAACGCTGGTCGTATTGTTTTTGCTAATTGGCAAACCAGTATGGGCTGACATTACGATGTCGTTCACACAGCCCGCAATAGCAATAGGTTTTTATCATACCGTGGCCTTGAAGAGCGACGGGACAGTTGCGGCTTGGGGTTATGATTATTATGGTCAGATCGATGTTCCAAATAGTCTAACCGATTTCACCGCGGTAGCTGCAGGGGGGTATCATACCGTTGCCCTGCAGAGCGATGGAACGGTCGTGGCCTGGGGCTGGAACAATTACGGTCAGACTACAGTTCCTGCGTTCCTTTCCGGCGTCGTCGCAATAGCAGCGGGCGCATATCATACCGTTGCCCTACAGAACGACGGGACAGTGCTTGCCTGGGGTTATGATGACGAAGGTCAGAGCACGGTGCCCGACGGTCTGTCCGGCGTCGTCGCAATATCAGCAGCCGGGTATCATACATTGGCCCTGAAGAATGACGGGACCGTCGTGGCCTGGGGCCATAATGACCACGGGCAGAGCACCGTTCCTGCAGGTCTCACCGGTGTTGTGGCTATCGCCGCGGGGGGATATCATTCTGTTGCCCTGAAGACGGATGGAACTATTGTAGCCTGGGGCAGGAACGTGGAGGGTCAGTGCAACGTGCCGGCAAATCTTACAGGTGTTGTAGCTATAGCGGCGGGAACGAATCACACGTTAGCTCTGAAAAGCGACGGTACCGTCGTGGTATGGGGTGACAATACTTACGGTGAGACCATAGTGCCTGTTGATCTTAACAATGTGATCGCTATTTCGGCGGGAAAAGAACATTCGGTGGCTCTGAAGAGCGACGGGACCGTGGAGGTCTGGGGAAGAAACTCTTACGGTGAGGGCACTACGCCTGCCGGCCTTAACCTTATAACCAGGTACCGCGTAACAACAAACTCACCGGCCTTGGCAGCAGGAGCGTATCATACCGTGGCCCTGAAGAGCGATGGGACGGTGGTGGCCTGGGGTGATAACACGTACGGTGAGAGTACGGTACCTGCTGGCCTCTCGGGTGTCATTGCCATATCCGCAGGAGGGTCTTATGCCGTGGCCCTAAAGAGCGATGAGACGGTGGTGGCCTGGGGTGATAACACGTACGGTGAGAGCGCCGTGCCGGTAGGCCTAAGCGATGTTATGGCAGTAGCGACAGGAGCATATCATACTATAGCCCTGATGAGCGACGGGACCGTGGTGGCCTGGGGCAACAATGATCAAGGTCAGACCACAGTACCCATGGGTCTTAACCTTGGCCAAGGTCGCGTCTCATGCATCCCGACATCTGTGGGTTACAACTCGAGCTCAATATGCACCATAACGCCGGGTATAGGATATCAGGTTTTGGACGTGCAAGTTGGACCGACAGCAGGGCTCATGAGCTCGGTGGGCTCGTGCACCTCATACACGATAGCCAATATCACTGCTGACATGTCCATAGCAGCAACTTTCGGAGCCGATACGGTATCAGACACCACTCCGCCGATAACAACAGCATCGCCCGCAGGAGGAGCATATAGCATTGCCCAGACTATTACTTTGACCTGCGGTGACGGCGGTGGAAGCGGCTGTAACGCTGCCTACTATTGCCTGGGCACCGGTTGTACCCCTGCAACTTTATACCGTAGCCCTTTCATTATACGAAACTCAACTGATCTGAGGTTCTTCTCGATAGACAATGCCGGGAACACCGAAACCATAAGAACTCTTACATTCACTATCACCTTGGTCGATCCCAAGCTGACGGCCACAGCTGGACCAAACGGCAACATTGCGCCGTCGGGCACCATGACCGTTCCCCCTGGGTGGACTGGAAAATTCACCACCACGCCGAATGGGGGGTACCGCGTGGCCGACGTTCAGGTAGACGGGGCATCAGTAGGCGCGGTTACCTCGTACACGTTCACCAACGTCCAGGCGGACCACACGATCAATGCGACCTTTACCCTGGATGTCTATACCATCACGGCTACGGCCGATGTCAACGGAAGCATCACGCCAGCGGGCACGACCACGGTGAACGACGGCGCCAGCCAGACCTATACGATCGCGCCAAATCAGGGATATCAGGTCAAGAGCGTGATTGTCGACGGCATAAGCAAGGGCGCGATAACCAGCTACACCTTTGCGAACGTTACTTCCAACCACACCATCAACGCGTACTTCACGGTGCAGACTTTTACCATCACGGTCGGCGCAGGAGCGGGTGGGAGCATAACATGGCCTGCGGGCACTACAACTTTCAACATTGGTTCGAGCCAGACCTACACCGTCACGCCCACGGCGGGGTACCATATCGTGGATGTCCAGGTTGATGGGACATCAGTCGGTGCGGTGACCACATATGCCTTCACGAACATCACGGCCAATCATACGATTTCGGCGACCTTTGGACCGAATCCATCATACACCATAACGGCAAGCGCGGGAGCGAACGGCGCCATATCCCCCGGGACGGTGTCAGTCCTGGGCGGCACCAACCAGACCTTCACGATCACGCCGAAGGGGGGGTACCGCGTGGCCGACGTGCAGGTTGACGGGACATCAGTGGGTGCACTGACCGCGTACACGTTCTCCAACGTCCAGGCGGACCACACGATCAACGCGACCTTTACCCTGGATGTCTATACCATCACGGCTACGGCCGACGTCAACGGAAGCATTACGCCGTCGGGCACGACAACGGTGAACAAGGGAGCCAGCCAGACCTATACGATCGCGCCGAATCAGGGATATCAGGTGCAGAACGTGGTTGTTGACGGGACAGGCAAGGGTGCGATAACCAGCTACACCTTTGCGAACATCACGGCCAACCACACCATCAACGCGTACTTCACGGTGCAGACTTTTACCATCACGGTCAGCGCGGGAGCGGGTGGGAGCATAACATGGCCTGCTGGCACTACAACTTTCAACATTGGTTCGAGCCAGACCTACACCATCACGCCCACGGCAGGGTACCATATCGTGGATGTCCAGGTTGATGGGACATCAGTCGGTGCGGTGACCACATATGCCTTCACGAACATCACGGCCAACCACACGATTTCTGCGATCTTTGGACCAAACCCGTCATACATCATAACGGCAAGCGCGGGAGCGAACGGCGCCATATCCCCTGGGACGGTGTCAGTGCTGGGCGGCACCAACCAGACGTTCACCATCACGCCGAATGGGGGGTGCCGCATAGTCGATGTTCAAGTTGATGGTGCGTCTGTTGGTCCGGTAACGACATATACATTTGCTAATATAGCTGGGAACCACTCCATTTCGGCAACCTTTACCCTGATACTATACTACGGCATTACTGCCAGTGCGGGACCGAATGGCAACATTTCACCGACAGGCACGATGTCCGTGCAACAGTTCACCAACCAGAAATTTACGATGACGCCGAATGCGGGGTACCGGGTAGCCGACGTGCAGGTTGATGGGGCATCAGTGGGTGCGCCAACCTCGTTCACGTTCACCAATGTCCAGACAACCCACACAATCAGCGTAACCTTTACCCTGGATGTCTATACTATCACGGCTTCTGCCGACGTGAACGGCAGCATCACGCCAACGGGTACGATAACGGTGAACAAAGGCGCCAGCCAGACCTATACGATCGCACCGAATCAGGGATATCAGGTGCTGAACGTGATCGTTGACGGCGTAAACATAGGTGCAATAAACACGTATACTTTTACAAATGTCACAACCAACCACACGATTAATGCCTACTTCAAGATGACTACCTATACGATCACGGCCAGCGCGGGAACGGGGGGGAGCATATCGCCGTTGGGCACTGCCACTTTGAACATTGGCGCCAGCCAGACTTACACCATCACGCCTACAGCAGGATACAGCATCACGGATGTCCAGGTTGACGGGGGGTCAGTGGGCGCAGTGACCATATATACCTTCGCTAACATCACGGCCAACCACACGATTGCGGCGACCTTTGCAGCGAACCCCTCATACACGATCACAGCCAGTGCCGGAGCCAACGGCGCCATATCCCCGGGCACCGTGTCAGTGCTGGGCGGCGCGAGCCAGAAGTTCACGATCACCGCGGCCACCGGGTATCGTGTAGCCGACCTTCAGGTAGACGGGTCGTCCGTGGGGGCGCTGACCTCGTACACCTTCTCTAATGTTCAGGGGAACCACACGATCAGCGCCTCCTTCACGCTGAACGTCTATACCATAACGGCTGTGGCCGACGTCAACGGAAGCATCACGCCCGCGGGCACGATAACGGTGAACAAAGGCGGCAGCCAGACCTTCACGATCACGCCGGATGCAGGCCATACGGTACGGAGCGTGATCGTCGATGGGGCAAATTGGGGTTCAAAAACCAGCTTTACCTTTTCGAACGTAACGGCGAATCACACCATCAACGCGTATTTCAAATGACGTCCTGCTTGGCTTGGAATCTCAGTAGGCCAGACATTTCTGTCTGGCCTTATTTTTCCATCAATCTCATGAAGAAACAGGCAGCTTAGCAAGCCTCAGGGAAGGCCACAAAAGCAGAGCCTTGGATTGGACAGACGTCTGTCAGTGAAGATAAAAAACAGCGGGTAGCCAAAGAGCGTGATGAGAAAGAGATCACAGGCCGGACTAAAAAAGGAGTCGTCCGACGCTCTTTCCAACTGAGCTAAGGGTAAGGGCGCTGATTCCCTATCCCTTCCTCACCCCCTCCTTCAGGAAAATACCATATTTCGGGTGTTCAAAGGGATGAATATTCGGAAACTTTGCATAGAGCCATCCCTTGAATATCTCTTTGCCACCCTCAAAAACTTTTACGCCGACTGCGGGATTGTTGGGGTCGTTCGTGGCAGAAGTTGCCGTCCCTGGTTTCCCGGGTTGCATCCTGAAGTCAGGAAGGAATTCTCCAACGGATATCTTCAGGTCTGAATTGGGGATCTGGAAATCGCTGTTGAGCTTCACTGTATATTCCTTTAACGTTTTGGCGGCCTTATCCTCAAAGACTATCTTCACCGAAGACCATTTCCCTTTCACTGCATCGGGGACAACAACCTTCATTTCACCCTTCGGAGCCCCATGCCCTGGCGGCATCTGACCTGCTGGTGGCATCTGACCTGCTGGCGGCATCTGACCTGCTGGTGGCATCTGACCTGCCGGCGGCATCTGACCTGCCGGCGGCATCTGACCTGCTGGTGGCATCTGACCTGCCGGTGGCATCTGCATGCCGGGCTCCATTGTCTGTGGGGCTTGAGGAAGTGGTTGCTCCTCCTTCTTTTTGCAGGCTCCAAGGCCGAAACTGACAGCCAGAACAATTCCGATGCTTATGATTAAAAACCTTCTCATCGTGAAACCTCCTAAATATGTTATTATCGCTCGATTCCGAAACAACTCGCAACCAGTCCAAAAATGGTTTACTACGAGTCTTGCCTTAGGACAATTCGCCCTCTTGCTGCGGCCCCCAGCCATAGGACCCTCTGTATTTCTGCAATGTCTGACAATGCTCTTTTCACGCTATAAATCCATGAAATCCAAAAATTATAATTGCAAACTACAGTACCATATTTGAAAATTTTTGGCAAGAAAGCGTTTTGCCCATCTGATCAACAGGGGTAGTGAGGGATTGCCATGACTTGAGACTTGTTGTGTTTGATGTGAGTCCGCTGAGATTGAAGTGAATGCGGGTAGGAGGACGTCACTATAGGAATCAACAGGTTGAAATTTCATCGTCAACTATCTAGAATATAAACCACCTGATATGAACTCAAGAACTAAAGTGGATGTAATGAGAGAGTTCTTCTTGTCTATAATCATTTCTAGCATGGGGCTCATGGTGATTGGGAACGCTCATGCTGCGGATCAGGACGCGGCGGAGACTCCACGCGTAGGTGAACAGCAAATAGGAGACGTACAGAAAACAGATGGACCCGATAAAACTCAAGAAGAATATCTTTCCCGATTAAAGAAGATTAATGCGGTCCTGCGGAATAAACATTCTGCATTTGGAAAGAACTACCGCCTTACGAGAGCGAATCGGGAAAGGATGAACTCTGATTTGGAGTGGGGGTATGGAGAGCTGTCCAGCGCGATGATCAAGAGCCTTCAGGATCTCGAAGACGAAAAAGTAAGGTTAGAGGCTGCGATAAATGGGTTGAACAAGGAGAAAGCCGACCTGAGAGCGGATGTGCTTTCCTTTTATGAGGGAAAGGTCCCTAAGTGGTTGACCGAGCGATGGGATAAAGAGGAAAAGGCATATCGAGATTACGTCGAGAGAATTTATTTAAAAGTTCAGTGGTCTTGGGAAAGTAAGAGCTGGGTAGGAGACAAAAGGGTGTTTAGAGATTATATGGAGGAATATTACCGGTTGCACCCGCAATAACCGAGAAAGATAATCGTGACTGCCTCCTGCAGCTTTCTTATGGATCGAATTCATTACCCGTCAATTCCACTCTTATCAGGACAATCCATGCAATGACTGACGTCTCGACCTGCCGGTGATTGCCTTCGGCATTTTTGTCTAATGAGATAAAATTTTGAGGAAGTAAGTTCGTAGTGCTGTTGAGGGCACTTCTATCGAAGAGGAGAGGTCGATAACACCATTGGCAATGTATTACAACTATCACTGTTTCCCAGTTCGCACGCCCTCCGGTAATCCGCTTCAGCCTGCACCCTCCTGCCGGTTCTGAGGTACATATTGGCACGGTTAAAATATGCGCTATCATTATTAGGATCCAGGCGGATTGCTGCAGTAAAATCTTCAATAGCCCTGTCGTACCGGTCAATGAAGGAATAGTTTAACCCTCGGTTATTGTAAGCTATTGCGTAATCCGGGTTTATTTCAACGCAGCGACTGAAGGACTCTATCGCCTTATCATACATTCCTCCATCGCTGTAAAGGACGCCTATATTATTATAGGCCCTGTATTCATTCGGATTTAATGCTATCGCTTTCTGAAAATCTTCGATTGCCCTAGGAAGGTTGCCAATTTTGCTGTATGTCAGACCGCGGTTAAAATAAGCCTCATAAGCGTTTGGATGCAACATGATCGCTTTGTTATAGCTTTCAATTGCACTATCTAATCGGCCCAATTTGTCAAATATCGAGCCACGGTTTAGGTATGCCAAATAATCGCCCTGATCTAAGGAAAGCGCCTTGTCGAAGTTCTCCATTGCCTTGTCGTACTGACCCATTTTCTGATAAACCGAGCCAAGGTTCGTGTAAGCGATGGAAACCTGCCCGGGTTCCTTCTCGATAACATAGCTCCACAGGGAAAGGCCGTTTTTCCAGATCTTTATTTGGCTAATCGTTGTGTACGACAAGCCTACGCATGTCGCCATCGCCCCAGCGAGAAAGAGAGCCGAAGCGATGAACCTCCACCGTTTTTGGCTTATGATTTTCTCCCAGAGCCATGATGTTCCCAAGGCGATGATAAGAAAGGGCGCAAGACCGGGTAAGTAGGTATATCTGTCTGCCATTGATTGACTTCCCACCTGCACAATGCCGATCACGGGGAGCAAGGTAGCAACATAATAGCCCCAGGCCGTCAACCACAACCTGTTTCTCCCCGCAACTAAAACACAACATACTGTTATTCCGATCACGAGAGCCACAGCAAGAACAAATTCCGGAGATGCAAGTGATATGTTTTTCGGATAGGGATAATAGGGAATAAAATTCCGAGGCGCCACCATCTTCCACAGATAAGTGATGAGAGATCGTGCGACTACAAGCAACCTTTCTGATAAGGGTACGTACTCCACCGAAACTATAGCACCTCCGCTTTTTTGTGCAAGAATAGTCAGTACCGATGAGATGAGGCTTAACGCAATAAAGGGAAGTTTTTCTACAAGCGCTGCGTAGAGTGCTTTAAGTGACAGGATTCTTCTTAAAGGATACCAGTCCAGGATTAACAGAACAACAGGAAGGCTGACCGCCATCGGTTTACTTAATAACGAGAGGACAAAAAAACCAAGAGTAAGCTGATATTCCTTGAAGAAGAACCGCATCCACTTTTTTTGAGCTATGTCTTCGCCGACACGGTTTACATATCGTGTATACATTGTGATGCTGAGGAGGAAGAACAGCGCACACAGAAGGTCTTTTCTCTCCGCGATCCATGCCACCGATTCCACATGCGCGGGATGAAGACCGAACAACAAACCCGTAACTCCCCCCGTTACGAGAATCGCACGGCCACTTAGCAGTGATGTTACTCGACTCCCTTGGTCTGTCTCCTTCAGGATGCGTTGAAGCCTCACTACGAGACACACCACGATAAAGGTGTTGGCAGCATGAAGAATATTGTTCGTGAGATGATAGCCCAAAGGATTCAATCCCCAAAGGGAATAATCAAGGGCATAGGATATCCATGTAAGGGGAAACCAGTTGCTTGCATAGAAATCAAGGGATGCCCACTTGAGAAAAGCCATAGTGAATGAATGAATATGAAAATTATTCAGGACATATTCACCGTCGTCCCATTCTGCTATGAAACTATTCTGAAGGGAAGCGAGATAGGCTCCAAACGTGATAAGGGCAGCCAAACCAGCGAGGCAGTATTCAGAGGTATGTGGTTTTCTCATAAAAAATCTGAAACTCATTCATGGTTCACATGGAATGAATAAGAACCCTTAACACTTGAAATGCCCTTACCTTCAACAGGCTCAGGCAGCTCAGCGCAAGCCAAGACTCGAACCGAAGCCGGAACTAAAGGCCAACAATGTCCTCTTTTTTTCGGATACAATATCCGTCTTCATCAATCACAAGATAAAAAAACCAAATCCGTGCACCCAGTCATTTTATCATGGCAGGGAACTTTGTGACACAAGCAACCAAAATAGGAGTGCCGGAAATCTGCTTCCTGCGCATGAGAATGCCCTTTAACTTGCCGAGATCCATCTTCGCTGAGCTTGTCATTGAGCAGGTACCAGTGGCATAATAGACGAAAAGCATAGACAATGCGGTGGAGATACGTCCAATGCGTTACAAGGTGTGCGGCGTGCATTCCTTGTCCTGATTGATCCCATTTTTTTTCAGGCGCTGCAGCATTGATGTTCGAAAGAATTGATGAAACAGTCTGATCGGGACTATGCATGGGTTGCCGCCGAAAGGTCCTTGAGGCATATATTAATGACTCCGGAGTCGATCAATCCAGCTTCTCTTAAGAATGAAGCCTTAGCCCTTCTAAACGGTAAGGTACAAGGGGCTGCAGGGAGGTTCTCGGCGATAGAGGCGCCCGCAGAAGAGGGAATCCTGTGATCAACACGGGGCCGGGAGCGTGAAAGTGCATTTCGAATCGAATGGAGCTGGGGCCCGCTTTCTTGGATGGAAGACTGCTCATCTTTTTCTTATCGTCATCCTTGGCTTCATTGCATATTCAAACAGCCTGCATTCGCCCTTCGTCTTTGACGACGAACCAAGCATACTAGAGAACCCTGTCATAAAAGACATGAACAATTTTTTTCTCAACACGACCGGATACGAGTATAACCCAAGGAGATTTATCGGCTACCTGACAATAGCCATGAATTATGCGTTTGGGGGTCTCGACGTAACAGGCTATCATGTCTTCAACCTCGCGGTCCACATCGCCAATGCCCTATTGGTCTATGCGCTTATTGTACTGACCTTTAGAACCCCATACATGAGGAACTCTTCCCTCTCCCAGTCATGGCGGCCGATCGCTTTTTTCTCCGCAGCCCTCTTCGCGGTCCATCCCGTCCAGACCGAAGCGGTAACCTTCATAGTACAGAGGTTCACTTCCCTCGCGACGATGTTTTACCTCATGTCGCTCTGTCTATACGTGAAGTGGAGGCTTATGGGGAATTCTGAGAAGCCATCGGGTGGGAAGGCCCTCTTTTGGTATTTTCTCTCGTTGGCTGCAGTCGTCTTTGCAATGAAGACAAAAGAGAATGCCTTTACCCTTCCGGTCATGGTAGTACTCTATGAAGTCTTCTTCTTCAGATTGCCGATGCGCGAGAGGCTGCCTTTTCTTGCGCCGATTGTCGCAACGCTCCTCATCATCCCCCAAAGCATGTTAAACGTTGGTAAACCTCTGGGGGAAGTCCTCTCCGATGTGAGTGAGGCCACAAAAATCCAGACGGATGTGACGAGATGGGATTACCTGATGACCCAATTCCGTGTCATTGTCACCTATGTAAGGCTGCTCTTCTTCCCGGTCAACCAAAACCTTGATTACGACTATCCGATTTACCGTTCCCTTTTCACCCCTCCCGTCCTACTCTCTTTTTTGTTCCTGCTTTCGTTATTTGCCCTTGGCGTATATTTCTTCCGCCGTTCGGCACGGGATGTGTCGGAAGGCGGATTCGGATTGCGGTTGGTCTCGCTTGGGATCATATGGTTCTTCATTACGCTGTCTGTAGAGTCAAGTATTATCCCCATTGCTGACGTAATATTTGAACATAGGGTATATCTGCCCTCTGTCGGCCTATTAAGTGCCTGTGTTACAGCGGTGGTGGCCTTTGGGGACGGACTGAAGAGCAGGAGTGCATTTATCATCAAGACGATTACCCCATTGCTTGCCATCGTAGTGTTCCTTTTTGGACTGGCAACATTTTCGAGGAATATGGTGTGGAATGATGCCCGGACTCTCTGGATGGACGCTGTGAAAAAAAGCCCTGCAAAGGCTCGAGCCGTCTATAACCTTGGTCAGGTTTACGATGTCAGGGGGGCTCTCGAAGAAGCGGCTGGTCTCTACCGGACTGCAATCAGACTTGACCCTAATCTCTCCCACCCATACAATAATTTGGGGACCATATACGAGAAATGGGGACGTATTGACGAGGCGATCCGGTTGTACAAAGAAGCTATTGTGCTTTATCCCGAAGATGAAGATGTCGTTGCGCGCGCAAACCTCGGTGCGGCATACGCTAAGCAGGGCCGGTTTGCAGAGGCCGTTTCGGTGTTGATGAGAGCTATTCAAATCAAGCCTGATTATGCCATAGCCCATAACAATCTCGGTAATGTTTACTCTGAACGCGGTTATCTTGATAACGCAGTGCATGAGTACCGGGCAGCCATTGCAGCCAAGGGTGATTTTGCCGCGGCACATATCAATCTGGGGCTGGTGTACGCAAAGCAGGGCTTCCTGGATAAAGCTGCCGAGGAATTCAGGTTGGCGATACGCTTTGAGCCGAGGAGTTTTGAGGCCTTCAATAACCTGGGAATGGTGTATATGAAGCAGAGCAATCCCGATGGGGCTTTGCGAGAATTCCGACGGGCCTTAGAGCTTCAGCCCGGCAACCCTGAGATACATGCGAACATCGGCAGGGTTTACATGAACACGGGGAATTTTGAGGAAGCCCTCAGAGAGTTCCAGATAGCACTGAACATCGCTCCTGATCTTCACGAGGCCCGTTATTATCTTGAGCTTACCCAAAAGAGACTTCTGGAGAGCGCCCATCGAAAATAAGGAACATGTAATGCCGTTATGGGTGAGAGTCCTCATCGCATTATGCCTGCCGTTGTTGTTCTGTGACACCGGGCATGCCCAGGAATATAGGTGGAACTTCAATGAGGCCGGGAGTTCGCTTCACTGGAAGGCAATTCACGCCTCTGTGGAGCAAGGGAGTTCCGGAGTCGTTATTACGCGTGGCGATGATACCTTCTGGTTTGTATCTCCACCGAATCTCAATATCCCTCCGAGGGTCACATACGTGGAGTTCAGGCTCAAGGCTCCCGCAACATATCTTTTGGGGTACCTCGTCATGAAGACCGTTAATAACCAGACATGGCAGGAGGAATTTCAGCTTGGGCTCCCCGATAGGTTTAATGTCTACCGCGTCAATATGCGGGAGGGAGATGTCGGGAATTCTCCCATAGATTCCTTCGCCTTTGCCTTTGGCGGTCTTGGTCTTGACAAGGTTGAACTGGACTATGTGAGGTGTTATGAGCCTTCATTCCTCCAGTTAGCACGCATACGCTGGATGGAATTCTGGAGCGCAGGCTATGCAAGGGCCGCGACAGTGAACTTTATCGATATGCCCTTTGTCGGCGAGGTATCGTTGCTTGCATTGCTTTATATATTTATCCTGAGCTCCATAGTCTGCGCGATTGCTGCCCTCAGAGCAGTGAACATGGCCGCGCTGAGGAAGGCGCTCATCATCTCCTTCGTCCTGGCAGGAATTCTCTTTGCCCTGAGAATGGACTATGGATGGTACTGGATGTGGCGTTTAGATAGGTCGACTCTGTCCCAGAGGACCTATGAAGAGAGAGTTGCGCTCGTGGATGCTACAGGATCATACGAGTTTGCCGGCATGGTCAGGAAACTGATCCCTCCCGATGCATCAGTGAGGATTGAGTGCGGGACCCTTGCCGAAAAAATCAAATATTACCTCCTGCCGCTGAAAGCGTCCGAACACGGGAGATATGTCATCGTCTGCAGTGATAGCGGTATAACCTATGATCCCGATGAGAAAGTGCTGAAGAGAGGCGAAGCCGTCGTCGCAGACCGCGCATTCTTCATGCAATCCCTGAGGAAAGATTTTTTTCTTTACCGGCTCGATGGGATGATGCCGCAATGATGCTCCTCATGCTTACCTATGCTATCCTCTTACCTGTTCTGGCAGGGTTTCTGTTTGTGACATATGTCCTCCGCTCTAATCCCGAAATTGGTTTTTTTGAAAGACTCTTCTTTGGCTTTGGCTTAGGTACGGGTCTGATGACCTTCGAGATGTTCCTGATCGCCTGGGCCGGCATCCCGTTCAGCACCCTCATTGTTTCATTGATTCAGGCCGTAACGGTGATCGCCTTCGGCTATCCGGCCTACAGATCGGGAGCATTATTTCAGAGGAATTCCTTACCTTCGTTTACTATTCAGTGGAACAGGTCCATGGCCGGGCGCCTGAGAAGCGCCTTCCTCGTGTTTTTGTTCTGCTGGATCATCTTAAAAGTATTGATTGTCTCATACGAGAGCTATATCCTTCCGGTGAATTCCTTTGACAGCTGGGCGCACTGGAGTTCCGGTGCAAAGTTCATCTTCTTTGAAAAGGGGTTAGCCCTCGATCCGTCCAATGAACATTATTTCGGTGCGGGGTATCTCAAGATTCAGAGGTATCCCCTGCATATTCCGCTGCTCCAGGTCTGGGCGTCTCTCTGCATGAACGAGGTGCATGAATCATATATGAAGGTATGGAGCCTTTATTATTATATTTCGATTATCGGCCTTACGTACTTCTCCGTGAGGCGGGAGGCATCACAGCTCGTTGCCCTTCTGGCAGCCTTTTTCGTGTCAAGTGCTCCCTTGCTCACCTATCATGCCATTATCGCCTATGCAGATCTGCCTTTAGGTTATTATGCGCTTGGCTGTGCGATTTGTTTTTGGACATACATCAAAAGCACCTCAAACGGTAATGGTCATGGCAGCGGCGGTCCGCTTGTATTGATGGGCATCTTTGCAGCCTTTGGCCTCTGGACAAAAATGGAGGGACTGTTGTTTGCTGCTGCATGGGCTTTGGGACTGATGCTCCTTCGCATAAAAAAAATGTCCTGGTCGAACCTTTTCCGTTATCTCACTCCTGTTTTTTTTGTTGCGGTTCCATGGTATGTATTTTTACTCACCACGGGCGCCACCGTAAGCTACGGGGAGGAAAAAGAGGTTGGAGCGGCCGTCGCGCGGGGGCTCCATGTTGAGGTCCTGCCAGTGATCTTGAAAGAGCTTGTGATGTCAGCCAATTTCAACATGATATTTCCTTTTCTGTTCGCGCTCTGTTTGTTTGGGGCAAGAATCATTCTCCGTTCCGATCTGAAGTATCTTCTCGTCCCCCTCATTACGGGCCTCACGTTGTTCCTTTTCCTGTATGTGGCAACGAGCAGTTATATGTGGGTAACTACGCTGACTGCGATCGACCGCAACATCCTGACATTCCTTCCAATGGTGTATTATATAACAGTGCTGATCGCTATAAAATTGCAGAACCGCGAGGGTTTATGAGATGTCAGTAGAAGGTCTCATCATTATACCTGCCTTTAATGAAGCATTGAACATCGGGAGGGTGCTGAATGATATCAAGACCCATGCCCCGGATCTCGATGTCATTGTGGTGGATGACGGCTCGACAGACTCTACAGCGGATGTTGCAGCGCAGTGTAACACAGATGTTCTTCGCCTGCCTCATAACCTCGGCATTGGCGGAGCGATGCAGGCGGGTTACAAGTACGCGGAAAGAAAAGGCTATGAGATGGCAGTGCAGTTCGATGGAGACGGCCAGCATAGGGCTGATCAACTCGAGGCGCTTATCACGCCCATTATACATGGAGCAGCAGATTTTGCGATAGGGTCGAGATTTCTTGGTGAAAAGGCGTACCAAGGGCAATTCGCCAGACTCTTCGGCATAAAGATTCTGTCCCGGGTGGTTTCTCTTCTCGTCGGCCGGCGGATTACTGATCCGACTTCCGGTTTTAGGGCTGCCAATCGGAAGGTTATGGCTTTTTTTACCAGGAATTACCCCGATGACTATCCGGAGCCTGAAGCTGTTGTGCTCCTTCACCGGGCGGGCTTCAGGACGATAGAGGTCCCGGTGCTTATGCGAGAACGGCTTTCCGGCAGTTCGTCCATAACATCTGTGAACGCTTTCTACTACATGGTAAAGGTGCTCTTGGCGATAATGATCGATATGGTGAAGAGAGTGCCGATGGGGTAAGAATGGATATCATACCTTTTCTGACTTCCTGCGTCACGGCGCTGATCCTCATGTCTGTGGTCGAACTCATCAGGAGAAACAGACTTAAGGAGAAATATTCGCTTCTGTGGCTTGTCGCCGCTTTTGTCATGCTTTTTTTCTCAATATCACGAAGCTCTTTGGAATGGCTATCCCTGCTCGTAGGCATTCAGTATCCACCTTCTTTTATCTTTATTCTCGCCTTTCTGTTCCTCATTGTAATCAACGTGCACTTTTCTACTGTCATTTCCGAACTCTTTGAAAAGAATAAGGACCTGACTCAGGAGGTAGCCCTGCTCAGGAAGTCACTTGAGGAGAAGAGGGAAGCAGACAACTGAAATGAAGCGAGAACAGCACCTCGTGCAGACAACAGCCCCTTTTGGAGAGGCGATTCCCTCCGGCATATCTGCGATTCATTATATCCTCCTGATTGTCGTCTGCCTTCTTGCTTATGTGAATACCTTTCGTGCGCCTTTTCAGTATGACGACGTAGACCGGATGTTAAAAAGGCCCTTCGTGCAGGACATACGGCTCTTCTTCGATCCGGCAGGGCGAGAAAGATTTGCTCATGAACACGACTTTAGCAGAAGGTCCGTAGGCTATTTCACCTTTGCCCTTAACTATGCGACGCAGAATGGGAAGACGGCTGGCTATCACGCGGTCAACCTTGCGATTCATACGCTGAATGCATTCTTAGTTTACGCCCTTGTTGTCCTCACCTTCCGGACACCGAATATGCGAGGATCATCCTTAGGGGGCCGCGCTCGAACTGTAGCTTTTTTTTCTGCCCTTCTTTTCGCCGGTCATCCTATTCAGACCGAGGCTGTTACCTATATTGTCCAGAGGCTCACCTCTCTGGCAACCTTTTTTTACCTGCTTTCCCTTGTTCTGTATATCACGTGGCGTCTGGAGGGTCATGAGAAGCCTGGAAGGTGGTTTTTCTATGGCTCGTCACTGCTGTCCGCAGTCTTTGCCATGAAGACCAAAGAGATATCCTTTACGCTTCCCGCAATTGTCACATTGTATGAGATGATGTTTTTCAGAGGAAAGGTCGGCAGCCGGTTGCTCGGTTTAATACCGCTGCTGATGACCATGCTCATCATTCCCATGAGTATGGCGGGAACAACGGGCAAGCCCCTTGGAGAACTCATGGGCGATGCGGGCGGGATGTTTCGGGCTCACAGCGCGCTTTCTCGCTGGGAGTATCTGGCGACCGAGATGCGGGTCATCATCACCTATATCAGGCTACTATTCTGGCCCATGGGACAGAGCCTTGATCACGACTATCCCCTGTACGATTCCTTCTTTGTGCCGGCGGTGTTTCTGTCTTTTCTCATCCTGTCGGCAATCGTCGCAATCGGCGCATATTCCCTTTATCATTCCCGTGTCGTGCCGCAGGATTCACGGAGTTCCTCCTCACCCGGCACGCGCCACTCGTTGCGTCTCGTCGCCTTCGGTATCTTCTGGTTCTTCATAACCCTTGCGGTCGAATCAAGCATTATACCGATTGCCGATGTCATCTCTGAGCACAGGCTTTACCTGCCCTCAATCGGGTTTATCCTTGCATGCACGAGCGCTCTTTTTGGGGGTGCAGAGAAACTCACATCCCGACGTAAAGGGTCTGTGAAGGTGCTCATCACGCTCCTTGCGATAACGTCGCTTTTTCTTGCCGGTCTTACATTTGCACGTAATATTGTGTGGAGCTCCGAGGTGAGCTTGTGGGAGGATGTCATACAAAAAAGCCCGATGAAGGCACGGGGATACAACGGTCTTGGCCTTGCCTATTACAACATGCGCCAATACGATCGGGCGATTGCACAGTTCGAGAGGGCGGTTGCCCTGTATCCCTCCTATGGGGCGGCATTCAACAACTTGGGGAATGCCCTTTACCAAAAGGGTCTCTACGACAGGGCAATTGAGGCAGAGACCAGGGCAATTGCCCTGGGGTCGGACAACCCTGTCTTTTATTTCGGCCGTGGAATGTCCCTTGCCAAAAAGGGCGATTACGACAGCGCAATAAAGGATTACACCAGAGCGATTGCCATCGACCCCGGCTATGCGGACGCCTACAACAACCTTGGATTCGTCTATCATCTTAGGGGGGCCTTCTCCCTTGCCATAGAGCAGTACTCTCAAGCGATTGCCCTGGATGCCCGAAATGCCCTTTTCTTTGAGAACAGGGGATTGGCCTATGCAGGAAATGGCGAACTCGACAAGGCTATCGAGGACTATTCGCAGGCGATTGCATTCGACCCAAGTCTTGTGAGCGCTTACAGCGGTCGAGGAATTGCTTACAGTCTTGAGGGCAGGCATGTTCAGGCAATGAGCGATTTTGACCATGCCATATTCCTGGAGCCCGGCAATGCTGAATCGTACGTCAGTCGCGGAGTAGCGAAAATGCGGGCAGGTCATCGCGGCGAAGCGCTCGCAGATTTTCAGCATGCATGCGATAAAGGCAGTGAAGCAGGATGCAGGGCCTTGCAGAAGGTGGGGCAGAAATAGATATGGAATGGTTTGTGTACTCCCTGAGGCCGCTGAAAGACAACGGCGTGAAGGGGAAAAGCATAAGGAGGATTATGTGGCTATGAACACGGGAATCAAGGTATTTTTCATCCTCGCCCTCTTGGTGGCTGATTTGGCCTCTGTTGGGGCGGCAGAAGATACATCCTGGAAATTTGTCACCGCCGACAGCAAGAGCGGCGAGCGCTACTTCTACCGCCCCGACAGCGTGACGCGGACCGCGAAGGACGGCATCGGCTTTAAAATGATGACCATCCACAGTGATGCTTCCAAGTCTTGGTCCGATTCAGAAATCGATTGTCACTTTAAGCTCATACGCGACCTCAGGACAAGAACCGAGAGGGGCACCAAGCCCCCTCTTTTCAATAACTTCCCTTCCGGCTGGCGCGCTTTTGATCTCGAGTCTTATGATGGCGCCAAGCTCAATTCTCCCGAGGCTGAGCTTTATAGGGTGTTGTGTAGATAGCCACGCCGGACTGCTTTGAAATCCGGCAGTCTATCCGGAATACGGTCAAACAATTGAATAGGCATAAGCAGAGGTAAGCGTCCATTTGCACTTCTTTATATTGGTCACTATTTATCTGTTTTTTTTCTTCTCAGGAGCATCGGCACTCATCTATGAGGTAGTGTGGGTCCGTTCTTTGAGTCTTGTTTTTGGAGGCTCGCACCTTGCAGTTACCACCGTGCTCTCTGTTTTTATGGGAGGGCTGGCCCTTGGCAGTTACCTCATCGGCAAGAGAGTCAGCACTTATAAGAAGCTGTTAAGGCTCTACGGAATGCTTGAACTTGGAATCGCGGCCTTTGCTTTACTATTTGTGCTGCTGCTCAAGCTCTACCCCTCAATTTACGTCCCCCTGGCACAGATTGCCGTAACATCCCCGTTGTATCTTTCTTTCTTGCGTGTCACATTCTCGTTTATTGTCTTGATTGGACCGACGACGCTTATGGGTGGAACGCTGCCGGTACTGTCGTCTCTGATCTCGACGCGGGCAAGAACGCTCGGGTCTCGTCTGTCTTTCCTGTACGGCTTCAATACCCTCGGCGCCGTTGCTGGTGGCACGACTGCAAGTTTTGTGTTACTGCCCAACTATTCGGTCGGAACGACCTTGGCGATAGCTGTGCTCATCAATGCCATGGTCGGTGCTCTCGCGATCTCTTTAGAAAATAGGGCAGAGGAAGTTTTTCAGGATAATCAACGCGAGGCAGAATTACCGGCTGACGCAGGGACCTTTCATGCCGGCTCAGCAGAAGGGCCGGGGTATCTTTTTTCGCTCAAGCTGGTGCTCTGGGGGATCGGGGTAAGCGGCTTCTGTGCACTGGGGTATGAGGTACTCTGGACCCGGATTCTCAGCATTGTAATAGGCGCAAGTGTATACGGGTTTGCCATTATACTGATGGCCTTTCTTGCGGGAATCGGTCTTGGAAGCGCTGCATACGGATTGATTCTCCGGGTGTTTGCATCATTTCGCAGAGATGCCAGGGGTTATCCCATCAGATCAATAGTCGCCTTTGGCTTGGTCCAGGTGATGATAGGGCTTTCTGCGTTGGCTGTGACACTGAACATCCGGGACTTACCGTCGCACAGCGTGTCTTTGCATGATTTCTTCCGCAGTATACATTTCGGGATTGGGCAGTTTGGGACGGGACAGTTGTCCAACTTCGTCCTTGCGTTCTCTTCTGTTTTTGTGCCTGCTTTTTTTATGGGGGTAGCCTTTCCCTTGGCAGGAAATATCCATGCCCAGCATAAAAGGATAGTGGGAAGCGCGGTGGGTGAGATACTGGCGTATAACACAATCGGCGCCATACTCGGGTCAGCAGTCAGTGGCTTTGTCCTCATCTATCTGTTTGGGATACAGCAGTCCTTGCAGTTTCTGATCCTGATCAATATCGGTTTCGGGCTGTTCGTAATCGTGAGTGTTTGGGGCAGGAAGATGCTGAATCGGGCAATAGTCGGTGCAGCGGCAACGGCCATATTGGTATTGGCGTTCAATCCCGGAGTCTGGCAAATATGGGATACCAAGTTTTACGCCATCTATCAATCCCATATCCCGGAGTTATACAGCACGCCGGAGAAGATTCGTGAGACCATGGAAAACAACGACGTCCTCTATTCTGCCGAGGGTGTCCAGGCAATCGTGAGCTCTATACGCTCAGGGGAACGCCAGTATTTTATAACGAATGGCAGGGTTGAGGCTTCTAACAGCAATGAAGACAGGCAACTCCAATACGCATTGGGACACGTGCCGATGCTGCTCAATAAGAACCCGAAGAAAGTCTTCGTCCTTGGCACGGGAAGCGGGATGACCCTTGGCGCTACTGCTGTGCATCCAAGTGTGGAGCAGGTCACCCTTGCGGAAATTGAACCAAAGGTCCTTGGTGTAGCGAGGACTTTCGGGATATACAACCACTATGTCATGGATAATCCGAAGGTGAAGGTTGTCTTTAATGACGGTAGGAATTTCCTGCTGACCACCAGGGAGAAGTTCGATGTCATCACCGCCGACCCGATTCATCCGTGGTTCGGCGGGGCAGGGTATCTTTATACCACCGAATATTTCAGGTTGGCTGCTCAACATCTCAATCCGGGCGGCATAGTCAGCCAATGGCTGCCTATCTATGAACTCACTGAGGAAAACCTCAAGTCTGTTGTGAAGACCTTCAGGGAGAACTTTAGGTACGTATCTGTATGGCTTACGTATAATGACGCAATACTCATCGGCAGTAACTCCCCCATTCTCATTGACGAGGAGGAGTTGCAGCGGCGGATCAGGGCGCCGGAAGTCCTTCAGGATTTACAGACAGTCCAGATGGGATCTGCAGAGGATCTTCTGAGCTATTTCGTCATGGGAAATGAGGGCTCAAGGGCTTATAGCAGTGGGGGGATAATCAATACTGATGATAACGTGTACCTTGAATTCTCCGCGCCCCGCAGCATAGGAAAGTCTCACCTCATGGGGACGAATTTATCTGACATCGTCAAATACCGGGAAAGCATTCTGCCTTATCTGAGTATCCCTTCGGATGAAGCCGGCCGAGCGAGACAGAAAGAAAGATGGTCGAAAAATTTGGACGCGGGGGTTCTCTATGACAAGGCCCATGTCCTAAGCCTTGCGGGACGCTCTGATACCCCCGGGTTTGAACAGCTGGCGCATGAACTGGAGACTCGATACCCGGCGTATTCCCCATGGAGAATTCTTAAGGAGGAGGTGCGCGGTGAGGAAGGAGGGGAACCACGTCTCCTGAAACAGGTGGAATTATCTATTGTCAATGAAAAGGGCGAGATTACTAAACTTCAGTTTTCCGCGGTCATAATGAGAAGCAGCAAGGAAAGGGCGCGGGTGTTTTTTGTCGATAATACTTCTCGTGTCGTTTTTGGAAAGTTAAGGGTCCGAGGTGCAAACAGGGACGAATATATCAGAGGCTTCGTCGATGATGTGATGAAAAGTGTTTTGGAAGTCTATGACCAGGAGAGGAAGACGGCTGTCGCTCACGGAGCGGAATATCCGGTGGTGGCATCTGTTCTCCCCAAGATCAAGAGTATGGTCGAATTAAAAGTCGAAAAGAGTGAATACTAGAACCTATCTCAAAATTGCAATTTTATGATATTCTCTGCTTGTGTCATTCCGGCTTGTCCGGAATCTTTCTTTGTTTTCAGAAGGATTCCCGGCGCGCTCCGCTTGCGCGAATGACAACCTTGAACCGAGAACCGATTTTGAGATAGGTTCTAGTGTGGTGAGTCATAAAACATATGTAAAGAAGCGTTGGCCTCGATAGAAGCGTGGAACATAAGACAGGCACGCCATTGAAGAAATCGCCTCACAGCCTCTGGCTGTTCATTATCCCTCTTTTTGCAATCGCTCTTTACCTGGATACCCTCCGGAACGGTTTTGTCTATGACGATATCCCCCAAGTCGTCCAGAATCCCTGGATCAGAAACTTTCACAGCATCACCGTTATATTCACTTCAGGCGCCTGGGGATTTGCCGGCGAGGGGAGCAATTATTACAGACCATTAATGCACATCATCTACATGCTTACTTATGCCCTCTTCGGTCTTAACCCTCTGGGATTTCATGTTATCAACATTGTTATCCATGCCGGGGTTTCCCTCCTTGTCTTTGTCCTGGCGTCGAGGTTCCTCGCCGGCGTCCAGCTAACGCACAGGCTACCGGCCCTGAGCGCCCCTGTTTCGGCAGGGCTGTTGTTCGCCGCCCATCCCATCCATACCGAGGCAGTCAGCTGGGTCAGCGGCATACCGGATCTCTCCTTCACTTTTTTTTGCCTCGCCTCGCTTCTGCTCTATATGAAGCTGCCTGCAAATAGGATTCCCTCTCTCCATCCTCACTACCCTCTGTCAGTCTTTCTTTTTTTTCTCGCGACATTATGCAAGGAAACGGCGCTTGTCTTTCCCTTTCTGGTCATCGCTTATGACCATTTTGTGAGAAGGGACCGTAGGACACTATGGAATCAGGCAGCTCGATACCTG
>DASRZP010000095.1 GCA_035686305.1 Thermodesulfovibrionales bacterium
CGTTTCAAGGACGCCCGCAAGAGTCGGTCCTGAGGCTGCTGATCAGGCTCACGGTGGACGTTAGCCCGCTATGAACATTTCAAGGACGTCCTTTTCAGCAGTGTCAGCAGAATGCTGATGTCCATAACTTTCTTTTCCAACTAGAAAAGTTTAGCGTATGATAGGGCAGCGATCAAAAGGGACCTTGAGAATTCGTGAGGTTGACAATGGGGGATAGGGAAATGTTATTTTATAAGCACTTGAAGGCTCGTAGCTCAGGGGGAGAGCGCTACCTTGACACGGTAGAGGTCGGCGGTTCGAAACCGCCCGGGCCTACCATTTAAAATCAACCAGTTACCTGTCTTATACACTATTGGTTACCCGCCTTACTATGCAGTAAATATGCAGTGCGGGAAAAGTTCAGCATATTTACTGCGCTCTGTAAGTGGTTTCTGCCATCATCTTTCCAAGCCTCAGCATCATCGACTCAAATCCCTGTTTCCCGCTCTCGTATATCCGGTATAGCTGCTCCACTATCCACTGTCTGCCGCATGCCTCCTTGAGTCCAAAGTTCTAGCGTCAATATGTGCGACCTGTGACCTTCAGGAATACCCCGCTGACAGTAAACATAAAGCCCTTCAAGCCGAGAAAGTCTGCCGAATTCACGTCGCTGAATTTGACAATGTATCATTTCCGCTCTACAATAAACGAATAGATGAAGTGGTCGGAGCTGGTATCGGAGTTTTTGCTCATTAAGGCACATGTCACATGACAGAATGGTTGCTTTACAAGTCACATACAGTACGGCCCAAAGTGAGTTTGACAACAGGCAGGAATGGCCGTATATTAAAACTGATAATGGGAACTAAAGCTGCCATACTGCTTGTCGCCCTTCTTCTGTCACTGGCGGCCCCTGTTTCAATCCAGATATGTGCCTCTGCGGATGCGCCTGTTTTTGTCACTCTCGATGTCTGTAATGCAGCTGGGACGGTGTTATCTCTGAATGCCGGCATGCCTGTAATTCAGGAACGTACCTGTGAAATCGTCCCCCCTGCGTTTACAGGTTATATTAATGTATCCAATCTGAGAGCGGCACCCTTAAATCTCACGTACAAACATTATCATCCACCTGAAGTTGTTGGTGTTTTCGAAGTTTGAGTTAAGTGGACATCCCCTTAGTCGGCATTTAACTGAGTTTGGAGGGGCACTTAACCGGCCCAGTGCCTGCACGCATTGCGTGCAGAGAGTACAATAACTTTTTATATGGAGAACCATATGAAAAGAATCATGCCGTTTCTAACAGTTTTGGTTTGTTTTATATTTGCAATGTCTTTTGTAATCCCGGCCGCTGCTGCCGGTGATAGGTGCGACTCGTGCGGTATGAAACTCAGTGAGCATGTGAACACTGAATACGTCATCACATTCAAGGACGGCAAAACCAAACACTACTGCTGTCCTCACTGCGGACTTTACGTCCATGCTGAAGAGAAGGCCAATGTGAAATCCGCCAAGGCAAGGGACTTCATAAGCAGCAAGTGGATGGACCCTGCCAAGATGTATTTTCTCTCCGGGAGCTCTGCTGTCCCGGCCTGCTCGCCAAGCTGGATCGCTTTCGGATCAAAGTCCGAAGCAGAAAAGTTCCAGAAAGGGTTTGGTGGCGAAATTTACGGCTTTGAGGACGCACTCAAAGAAAGGATGAAGCAGCCGAAGATGATGGAGAAAATGCCAAAATAGGTATTCTATTTAGCCTTCGTCCCAGTCTGCAAACCATAGCCGGCCTGTATCTGCGGTAATGATGCGGGTCGGTTTATTCATTTTCATTATTTTGAGGTGACTGTGAAAAAGACTGTGATAGCGCTATTCATTGCTGCTCTGCTTTTGTTTTCGGTCTTTGCCGAGGGAAACAAACGTCAGGACTGTTATGTCTGCGGAATGTGGATAAACCAGCATATGAAAACAAGGCATGTTGTGTTTATGAAAGACCATAAGTCACACGAATTCTGCAGCTTTGCCTGTCTGGTGAGGTTCGTAAAGGAAAACGGTAGCAGGGTAAAGCGCATCCTCGCAGCCGACTTTGATACGGAAAAGCTGATCGACGCGAAAAAGGCGTTCTATGTTGAAGGCGGCGATATCCCGGGTGTCATGAGCGCGGTCGGCAGGTTCGCCTTTGCGACAAAAGAGGAGACTGAAGAATTCAGAAAAGCGCATGGCGGCACGAGCGTATCATTCGACGAGGCCTTTGCTCATCAGGAAAGGGATCAGGAGTGAAAATTGTTGGTGCCATACAGGCGAAATCTCATTGTAAAACCGGCTCATTTGGTGTGCTGATACCATGGTGATTTTAAGGAATTGCCTCCTTGCCTTATCAATCGTCTGTACTAGTCTTTCCATGTTTTTCCTGCCTTTGAGCTGTTCCGAAAAAGGGGTCATACTCAGGACCGGACAACCTGCGCCGTCTTTTGCGTTGTCAGACATCAGCGGAAAAATGATAAGAGTGCCTGAAGACGTGAAAGGCAGGATTACGGCCATTCGTTTCTGGGCGAGCTCATGCAAGTTCTGTGCTGCCGAGATGCCGGAAATAGAAGAAGTTTATAAAAAATATGCGGACAAAGGCCTGGTAATTCTTGCCGTGAACATCGGGGAGGATAAAGGCGACGTGGAAAAATTCGCGAAGGGATACAACATCTCTTATCCGATGCTTCTCGACCCGGGCCAGATTGTTACGAAGAGATACGGCGTAATCAGCACCCCGGAAACGTTTCTCCTGGATAGAAACGGTCTCATAAGGCAAAAGATTCTGGGTGAAATAAACAGGCAGACCTTCGAAGAAATTGTGATAGAATGCCTTAAAGAAGAAAAAACCTGATTAAGGATTGAGGAGGTGGATATGTCGTCAAAATTCCTGATTTCAATATTATGTCTTATCGTCTTCGCGGCAGAGCCCCTTGCCGCGGCACAGAAGCCCGGCAAACCTTCCAGTCAGGACAAGTGTCCGGTGTGCGGCATGTTCGTTTCCAAATACCCGGAGTGGTACTCGGAAATAATCTTCAAGGACGGGTCGCACTTTTATTTCGACGGCAGCAAGGATATGTTCAAGTATTATCTGGATGTCCGAAAGTACAACCCCTCAAAGACTTTGAATGACGTTGACTCGTTGTATGTGACGGAATACTATAGCGTTTTGCTTATCGACGCGCGTACGGCCTACTATGTGATCGGGAGCGATATCATGGGGCCCATGGGCAGGGAACTGGTTCCGTTCTCCACGAAAGAGGATGCCGACGCTTTCGTTAAAGACCATAAGGGAAGGACAATCAGGTTCAAGGACGTTACGGCAGCCATCCTGAAAGGACTGGACTAAATGTCACCATGAGTATCGGGAGAATGACGCATATAAGGAAATCCAGCGTATTCCTTAGCTATCTACTAGTGAACCTCTGTGTGTTGTTCGCTCTTTTTGTTCATGCGATGCTGAATGTCAGGGAAGCTAAGCCTGCACTTGAGGGAAAATCCGCACTAGTGAGGAGCCTTGGCCTTACCGATCTTTGTCTGTTCAGCGAGGCGAGTTATACAAGGCACCTTTCTCTGGCGGATTTCAGCACCCCCTTTCAGGACTGTCCTCTGTCCCTTGAGCATTTTCCTTCAGGCTCTGTTGTGGAACCGCCCGAACATTTGCGCGAGATGGCGCCGGGGGATGCCGACAGATGAAGTGGATCGAAAAGCAGCGCAATATAATAGATTTTACCCTTTCATCCCTGCTGAGGAGAAAAACGAAAAATATTGCGCTGGTCTTTGTGTATACCGTAATAGTATTCGTGCTGGCATCGGTCGTGTTTTTTTCCCACTCGATAAAAAAAGAGGCATCGATTATTCTCCAGGGGTCGCCAGAGATAATTGTTCAAAGGTTGTCCGCGGGAATGCATGCCCTCATCCCCGAGGAATACGTCAGCGGAATTGCCAAAATCAGAGGAGTGACATCCGTCACCGGGAGGCTCTGGGGCTATTATTACGAACCAACGGCCAGGGCCAACTTCACCCTTTTGTCACCGGAGGAGCAGCCCGGAGAGGGCAACATTATGGCCGGAGAGGGAGTTCTCAGGGTCCTGCATGCCTCGCCAGGGGACATTCTGTCGCTTACGAGTTACAAGGGAGAGCAGGTTTCCTTAAGAGTAAAAGGTTCGCTGCCCACTTCATCCAGTCTCGTTTCTGCGGATTTGATTCTGATTTCCGAAGGAGATTTCAGAAACATTTTCGGTTTTTCGAAGGGTCTTTTTACGGACCTCGCCCTGAGGGTACGCAATCCGAGGGAGCGCGTCACTATAGCTAAAAAGATAAAAGAACTTTATCCTGATGCACGGCCGATAATAAGAGATGAGATACTGAGGACATATGATTCAGTTTTCAACTGGCGCAGCGGCTTGTTGCTCATGGTAATGACTGGTGCCATATTGGCGTTTATCATTTTCGCCTGGGACAAGGCCACCGGACTGAGCGCCGAGGAGAGGAGAGAAATAGGCATCCTCAAAGCCGTGGGGTGGGAAACTTCTGACATACTTTTGATGAAGTTCTGGGAAGGAGCATCCATGTCCCTGTCTTCTTTTCTGGGAGGCGTCATCCTGGCATATTTCCATGTCTTTTTTACATCCTCGGCCCTTTTTGCTCCGGTCCTCAAGGGCTGGTCCGTCCTCTATCCGGAATTCAGGCTCACTCCATTCATTGACGTAGGCGGTGTCATGACGCTTTTTTTCCTCACCGTTCTGCCTTACACGGTTGCGACAATAATTCCCTCCTGGCGGGCTGCGATAGTCGATCCCGACTCGGTAATGAGGTGACCGATGATTGAACTCAGGGGTATAGAAAAGGTGTTCAATGCCGGCAAACCTAACGAGTTTAGGGCTGTGGAGGGCGTGAACCTGTCCGTTGAGGTCGGCATGATCACCGTAATCAAAGGCCCGAGCGGTTCTGGCAAGACGACATTACTGGGTATAATCGGGTGCATGGCAAGGCCTACTTCGGGAAGAATTTATCTCAGCGGGCGGCTTACACAGGTTTTACCATTTGCCGTCGAAGAAGCCTCTGCGGAGGTAACAAGTCTGCCCGAGAAATTTCTGACGGACATAAGGAGACGTGGTTTCGGATTCATCTTTCAGCAGTTCAATCTTATCAAGGGCATAACAGTGCTTGAAAACGTCATGCTCCCGGCATACCCTGAAGGAGAGGATTTCCATTCGCTGAGTGCAAGGGCCGAGGGCCTGTTGCAGGCATTCAATCTCTCCGGGAAAGTGTCATCAAGAGTCGAATGGCTTTCAGGTGGAGAGGCCCAGCGGGTGGCTATAGCCAGGGCGCTCATCAACAATCCCGCTGTGGTGATAGCGGACGAACCCACTGCCCATCTCGACACGAAACTTTCCGGTGAGTTCATGGCGATAATGGCCCAACTGAGGGATAAAGGGGAGACCGTCATCATTGCAAGCCATGACCCTATCGTTTACGACGCACCGATTGTCGACAGGGTTGTGGAAATGAGGGACGGCAGGATCGGTGCAGAGCGTAGGACGAAGTGATTCTTCATCCCTCCATTATTGCCCTGTTCGTGTCTTCAATTCTCATAAGTGTGCTCCTTCTATATTCTTCTTATTACGGAGTAGTGATAGTCAGGAAGTGGGACATAAGGAGTGGCAGCGAGCAGCAACTCGAACTAGAGAGAAGAACTTATCTCATCGCCACCATACTCACAAATGTTTTCGCGTTCCAGCTCATTTCGCTCTTCCTTTACGTTTATACTGCGGACAGTCTGCACGACCTTTTCACGGGCGCCATGTGCCCGGCAGGGACCTTTAATGTAAACGGCTACGGTTATCCCACGCTGTTGCTCAAGATTTTTAATTTTCTCGCGGCGGGCATGTGGCTCATACTAAACTATGCTGACACGAGAGCGTACGATTATCCTCTTACAAAAAGCAAATACCGGCTTTTGATCGTCCTAACGCCTTTTATAGTCGCGGAGACCTTCCTGCAGGGCAAGTTCTTTCTAGGGTTGAAGGCCGATATTATTACCTCATGCTGCGGGAGCCTCTTCAGCGCCGGCTCCGGGGGCGTAGCCTCGGAACTTGCCTCGGTGCCGAGCATACCGGGGAAGATAGCCTTTTATACGATAATAACTTTAACATTTGCAAGCGGAGCATATTTTTATATGAGAGGCAGATTGGGATGTCTGTTCGCGGGCCTTTGTGGGCTCTCGTTTATCACGTCTATAATTTCTGTAATTTCATTTTTCTCGCTCTATTATTACGAGCTTCCGTCACATCACTGTCCATTCGATATTCTGCAGTCGGGGTATAGATATGTCGGATATCCGCTCTATATAGCACTTTTCACCGGAACGGTT
>DASRZP010000096.1 GCA_035686305.1 Thermodesulfovibrionales bacterium
AATGGCAGGACGGCAGACTCTGGATCTGCTTATAGGGGTTCGAATCCTCTCTCCCCAGCCAGATGGTCCCATCGTCTAGAGGCCTAGGACGTGGCCCTCTCAAGGCTAAAACACGGGTTCGATTCCCGTTGGGACCGCCAAATTACTCCTTGATATCAATATGTTATAAGATAAGCGACGGCACCCCTTTCCCATTGCTGTAGCCAAAATGTAGCCCAAAAAGGCCAAGTGACAGCTCTCAATGAAGCCTGACTCTATAACGAAATGCAAAATAGCCACTGGCGCATAGAATTTATCCTATTGACTCGGAGAAGTGCGTCAATACCCGATTATCGAACGACATAACGAAATTCCCTGCAAAGAAAGAAGCCTTGGGTCTGGATAATAAGACTTGCTCTTTTCCACCACATAAATCATAATCAAGGCATGAAAGTTGTGGAAAAGGATAAGATTGTAGGTGGCATGCTTCAAGATGAACTTAAGCGTTGCCGGGAGATGCTCAACGGCCTCAGAAAAGCTATTTCCGGTCTTCCTAAGGGTTCAATAAGCGAGCGGGAAAAGCACTATAAGAATAAGGTCTATTCCTACTACTACCTTAAGTACCGAGATGGGGAGAAGGTTATCAGTAAGCACATACCTAACAGTGAGATACAAAAGGTGAAGCAAGAGCTTTCAATGAGGAAGAAATACGAAAAGGAAATACGGTCTTATGAAAAGAGAATCGCCTATCTGAATAAGATCCTGCGCGCCGGCCAGAGAAGAAGACATGGAAATACTGATTAAGAACAGGAACATTTTCCCGGCTGAAATCCAGGAACTTCTGCAGGCGTTCTTTTCGGTCGGCTTTTTTGATGAATCGCTGCTGATTGGCAGTTGGGTGATGCCTCTCTATCAGGAGGCTTTCGGCATTCCTTACGTATTACGGACGATGGACATAGATTTTGCGGTCGAATTTGCCCTTTCGGACCGGGCCAAGAAAGTCGACCTCGAAAAGATTATTACAGATCTCGGCTATATCCCGGTTGTCATGCAGTCTGGCGTTCGCAGGTTTTCCCGTGAGAATTTCACCATTGAGTTTGTTGCCCATCGCAAGGGCGGAAGGGCGGACGAAATTGTATCAATCAGAAAATGGAACATTGTGGCATCGCCTCTTCCTTTCGTTGATCTCCTCCTCAGTTTTCCTTTTACCGCTGATTTTGGAGATTTCAAAGCACGGGCGCCACTGCCTGAAGCTTTCTTTGTCCATAAGTTGATTACTGCACAGAGAAGGCCGGGGGAGAGCAAGAAAGATAAGGACCTCGACCAGTGTTCTATTATTGCCCGGCATCTTGATCTTAAGCGATTGGATTCGGTTATCGGATCACTGAAGCTCAGCAATAAGACGAAAAGAGCAATAAAAGCTTCATGCGAGGCGATAGATTTTCCTCCACAACAGTTAGGATTAGAATGAGAGTGTGGTGGAAAATAATCTGCCTTATGACCGGGTGCAAAAACAGGTCGAACCTTACTAAATTAATTCAAATTGGGGCTGTAGTAACTTCTGAAGTCAGGATAGCAGCGGTGTGAGAGTGCACCTGAAAACTCTCACTCATGGGGCGCTAGAGTTTGACGTGCGTTTCACCTACCACATCTTAGGTATTGCCGTTTACAACTCTATGAAGTTTACGACCGGAATAAGATACTATCGAAAAAGACTGCAGGCGTTTGTTTCAGCCATAAGGCGTTATTTTCCAAAATGGTCATGAGAGCTTTAATTCCCGCTCGAAAGAAAGATATCAAGACTACAAGAAGGCCGCCCTTCGAGCGACTCTCTCAAGCACCGATTGTCAAATTTGGCCTTTATCAGCTCCTGAATCCTCCTTGCTCCCTCATATCCATTGCGTATTTGTATCGGTCTTCCTCATAGCTAAAGGTTTTCGAAAGTTTCACCTTTGGGGTGTACCACTCGCTCGTCATCGTACAGGAGGTCGTTTGATGCCAGCAGAAACCTTGAGACTGTGACAAATCGTAGCAGTGAGATATACAGGAAGGAATCTTTTGCTGGATTGTCGCTCAGCATCAGTCCCGCTTTCGAATGGAACTGATTGGTAATCGTACACTGTCTGAAGGGTGAAGTCATGTCTTTTACAAATAATCCTTGCCTTGTGATCGGACGATCTGAATAGAAGGCTTATATGGATTACGTCAATGGCTGTCTTGGCCCTGAAGTGTGACAAACCCAAAACAGTATCAAAATGTAGCCAAGTCCGACTTATCGGCTCATTTACTATGGCAGAAAAGGCTGGATTGACGATGCTATGCCACGATATTTTCCTGCAGGCCACTGTAGCTAAAATGTAACCGTTTTGAGTGACGCAGATATGGAGGCTGGCTGGAAAATCGGACTGGCAATGACGACATTTACCCTTTGGCACTGTAGCCAAAATGTAGCCAAAAATTTCCAAACAGGCATAAAATGCCGGAAAATACCGTAAAGGATGGAATGACAAAACTCCTTGAAAATAGTGTATAATTCATAAAAATACAGTAGAAGGCCCCGATATCCCTTGATCTGGAGGGCGGCAAGTGCTTCAAGCTTCGACGGCTCGATTCCCTGCAGCTCAAGTACCCACCCCAGTCGCTTTGCAACTGCAGCATCGAGCCGGGGAAACAATAAGGAGAAAGCATTTTTCGACCAGCGACATATCCCTTCTGAACATCCTCCGCCTTTTGCCGAAGTTCTCCATGCGTTCGAAATAAGGGGTGATACACTCGACCTTGATGTTGGGGAGACGAGCAGAGAAACGACCTCATATTCGATGACCTTCTTGGCGCGCTTGAGAAGGGTTGCTATCCATAAAATGCGGGGGGCCGGCGCTCGTCTAGAGAAGACCCTTGATGCTCAGGAGTCTGCCGAAATCCCAGATGTTCATGTACAGACCGTCGAAGCGTTCGTTTTTCACCTGCTGTTCTTCCCGGTACCAGAAGAAGAGGTTGCCGGCCGGGTAGAGATAGCCGAAGTTGTATGCGGTGAAGCCGCTCCTCCTTCTCGCGATCAGCTCCAAAGGATAGCGGTAAGACCTTTCCTGGGCCTGAACGAGAGACAATGCCTGCTCTCTTATGGAACCTGCTTCCCCTAAGAGGTCCTGCGTCAGTTCATCATTTGCCGCCTTCCTTTTTGCAATGAGCGCCCTGATGGTCAGGGCTCTGTGTCTTGCCCTGAGGGCCGTCATCTCGACCCCCCGAATCAGTTCGTCCAGAAGAAAGTCTGCTCCCTGGGAGACTCCTCGCGGAGCGGAATGATTGCCTGTGGATAACTGTCTCATCTCTCCTACGACGGCGTTCATCTTCTCTGCATATTCTTCCAGGAGAGCGACCAGTCCCTCCAGAACTGCCATTGCTTCGGCGTCGGAAGCCCCTTTCAGAAGCCAGCGATAAGAGAAGGGAGGTCTCGGCTGAAAGGGCTTGTTAAAGGGCCAGGGTAGCTCAGCCGAGGGATCGAGGGCAGCCAGGAAAGGCAACAGGTTCTCTTTTTTGAGATACCGGTTTTGAAGTGCAAGGGCCTCACGCCATAAGCGGTAGAGACGCCCGTCAGGGAAGAGATCATGCACCATGGCGAGGGGCTCGGTCACCGCCTCTTTGCCGTCTCTGATATGCCTCCAGGCCCACCGTGCAATGCTCCAGTCGATCAGCCAGTATCCCCATTCCCATCCTGAACTGAAGGTGAGATGATTCACGATGCCCGCCTTCTCCATTGTGGCCATATCCGACAGCCGCGAATCGAGATACAGGAGAAGGAGCAGGGGTACTGAATTGTCGAAGGAAACCCAGTACGCCGACTCGGGCCAGTACCATGTCTCCTGCTTCGATCCTTCATCGATCGCCCTCTCCAACACTCCCCTCAAGTTGAGATTGCCATAAACAGGAGCGCGGGACTCGGTCACCGAGTAGCACATAACCGAGTGAAGGAGGATGCCGGTCTTCCTGCTCGCTGCGCCTCGGTCAAGCGGCGTGCCCCCCACTCCAATGCCTGCTCTGATACCGCCTGCCTCCTTCTCTCCCCGCGGGATGACATGGGTCGCAAAGAAGAGTTTCGTGTCATATCGCTCCGTGATCTCTTTCACCATGTACTCCTTCAGGGACGGAAAGACTCTCCCGAGGTCGGGAAGATACTCTCCCATCGTAAAATCCACGGTCACAAAATCCCATTTCACACGGAAGAGCCATGACAGGGTTTCATCGATCTGCTGCCGGTGGGACGGGAGGAATCTCAACAGCTTGATCGTCTGGAAGGCCTGCTGCTGAAGGCTCGAGAGGGAGAACTCCACGCCGATCAGGAGCCCTCTCCTGTGAGCGTAATCTACAAATTCACCTGCATGCCTGATCCATCGTTCACGGTCTATCCCCCTGAGCAGGTAAAACTGCATGACATTCTGCTGGTTCCTCACGAGCCAGTCCGCGTATTCCTTCAGGTCTGCGAGTGCCCCGGGGTAATCCGGGTTATGGAGTTGCTCGGTGAGTTCAATCGGATGCTCAGTGTGGATATGGAAGCCCTTCTTATCAAAGCGGGGAACCGCTTTCCAGCCAAAAACGGCAGGCAGGGGCCATTGTTTGTGCGATGGAATGAGCGTCCTCCTGGGGTGGTAGAACTTAAAGCCGAGGCGCTCCTGAAGGAGGCCGTAAAGGCCGAAACTGATACCCTCATAAGTTTGAGAGTTCAGGAGCAGCACGGTCTTGTCTCCTCTGCGTCGGGAACGCCATTCATACCCGTGATCAGGATAGGCGAGGTAGTGGTATGGACGCTGCCCTGTGAAGCGGGAAGGTCCTCTCCTGCCGTTAGCGTCTATCGCGGGCAGGACAATCTGTACTCCAGCATCCGGATCATTGAGAGATACCAGAGTCCTGGGAAATCCCTTTTTCAAGAGCTGCTGCACATCTTCTATGGCGATCCTCGTCAAAGGTCTCTCGAGAACGTCGGGTGGTGCGATGATGCTGATCGCGCCCGGCACCGAAGGATTCGAAGACCCCTGAACTGGAAGAGGGACGAACAGGAGAACGGCCATCACCAGCATCACGACCGGCAAGGGAACCCATCCCCTCTTTCTCATCCGCATGGGAGAGGCCTTTACGTCGCTTATATGCACGCGCATCATATGCCAACTTCCATCCTATCACATGTCACACCCTGGGAAGCCTTAAATCAGCATGAAAAGAGGAAAGTAATGATCTTTCCGACCCGTGCCATCCTCTTGCCTCAAGGTGAGGTGGGAAAGGGCTGCTGCGGAATCATTTTGTGAAAATCGCGAAGCGTGAAAGTCTGGAGATATCCGGCGGCTTGGTGCAGTCGAAGAAGTCACACGCGGAGAAGTATCGGATGTCCTCCATCCAGAGCCGCATATACTGTCGGTCCATTGCAATCCGTCGGGCCAGAACCCAGGGCTTGGTAGCGAGCGAGAGAAGGGGGCCGGCAAGTTCGGAGGGGTCCCTGAAGCATTCCCAGTCGCACTCCCTGCACGTCCCTTTTCCGCGGACCGGTGGGGCCTTCAAGTCCGTTAACTGGCCGAGATTTTCTTTCCCACGGTACCCGCAGGGATAGGTGTTTCCGCTCCTGGCATCGATGAAGAAGAAATCGATGCCGCCCCGGCAAGGATAAGCGAAATCCTCCCCGCTCGTGTACTGACGCATCAGGGAGAAAAGGGCGCTCCGGGGAGAAAAGATCCGTATCTTCGACCGAAAGGCCGGAATCGTCTCGAAGAGTGCCCTAAAGAGCAGAGCCTTCTCGTCTGATGTGAAGCTTACCAGCGCCGAATCTGCAGCGGCACCATAGACGGCTGAAAGTTCTTCGCCACTCCCGACGCTCATCGGATAACAGGCATTCACGATCGTGAAGCCCATCTCGATCACCTTGTTATAGAACGTCCTGAAGGCCCACGCGAAAAACTCGTAGAACTCAACGGGATTTGCAATGCTCGGAGGAGTTATTGCCGCTATGCTCCGGGTGATCCCGATGTTTGCCGATGGATAGATGCCGTGATCGTGAAAGACCGGAAGCGCTTTTTCGATCCCCTCCACGACACCCTCAAGTCCTCTCATCGCCTCGTGGATCTCGGGTATGGAAGAGTCGATGCTTATCCAGAAGGTATAGAGGCCGCTCTCTGCCAGGGTGTCGGCGATCCTTCCGATGCGGTCGCGGTAGTCAGGTGCTCCGGAACGGGTGAAGAGAAACCCGTTCGTTCCGGTCCGTGTATACCGGATGCCGGCCTGACGGGCGTACTTTACGAGCTGAGCCACCTCATCGAGAAAAAGCAGAGGTTCACCGCCTGTAAATGAAATGGCCCTGAAGCCCTTCTCAACGGCGGCATCTATCGTCATCTTCACGGCATCCACATCGAGCTTGGACCGTCTGAACTGCTCGGTGACGCGCATGCCGCACTGGGGGCATCGCGCATTGCACATGTCGGTATACTGGATTACCAGCTGTCCTGGTGCGCGGCCCGACAGAAAAGGCACCAAGCCTGCCAGCACAGCTCACATCTCCTTCTGCGTGCAGATTTGCGCAGGGGGCCCGGCGAAGAAGGCGAATTCTGAGGCATCGGTGCAGCAGTGGAGGATCGTACTATATGCCTGAGAGGCCTGAAGCCCATTGTTAACGGTAAACTCACGGGCATTCGCGCCCATTGCCTTCCTCATTGTTCCGTTCTCAATAAGACTCCTCATGGCATCCACAAGGGCCTTCCTGCTACCTGACTTGACAACGATCCCTGTGGAGCCGTCAACCATGAGCTCTTTCGGTCCTCCCGAATCCGAGACAATAACGGGAAGTCCCGAGGCCTGTGCCTCGAGGACAACATTGCCGAAGGTGTCTGTGGTGCTCGGAAAGACGAAGATATCGGAAGAGGCATAGGCCTCGGAGAGGTCCCTCCCCGACAGAAACCCGGTAAAGACCGCGTTGTAGCCGGCAAGCTCATCCTCCAGTTCCTTTCGGTACGGACCGTCACCGACTATGGCAAGGGTGCTTCCGGCCCCTTCGTCGGTGATCTCCTTGAAGGCCTCGGCGAGGAGCTTGAGGTTCTTCTCCTTCGATACTCTGCCGACATAGAGGAGAGTCGGCTCGCCATGAATACCACGGCCTTTCCAGAAGTCCTTCTCCTTGTGGGCGGGAGCAAAGACCGTTGTATCCACCCATCGCGGCAGGGGTTTCACCTTTTCTGCTGCCAACCCCTTTGCAATGAGTTGGCCTCTCGTGCTCATGGAGGGTACCATTACCTCCTCCATCTGGCTGTAAAACCAGATCATGTAGTTCCAGGCAACGTTCTCGAGAAAGCCATCGTTGCTCAAATCTCTGACATACTGTGGGATGTCGGTGTGATAAGTCCCGCTTATGGGGATGTCCATCAGCTTGCCGATGAGGAGCCCAAGGAGTCCCATGGTTCCCGGGGTGCTCGCATGGATCCGGGTGAAGCCCTTGCGCTCGCAGTATTCGATCACGTCGAGGACAGGCGGGAAGCCGAGCTTGAGATCGGGATACTCGGGCAGGGCGCATTCGCCAATAGGGCTGAAATTCATCACGCTGCTCTCAAGAGAGGTCCCCCCGGTGCTGGACGTGATGACCTCAAGTTCAATGCCGCGCTCCCGGGCAGTATCGATGAGCCTTCTAATGGTGATGGCAACTCCGTTTATCTCGTTGAGGGTATCGGTGAAGAGGGCTATCCTCTGAGGGCCGGGCGGCAGGTTTCGCGGAATGAAACGCTCGCCGAGTTCCCGCATGAGCGCCTTGCTCCTGTTCTGGTGATGAAAGGCCACATAGTAGGGCGACGCGAGAAGGTGAACGAGACCGATGGTGCTCAGGGAGTTCAGGAGATTGACGAGTCCCAGGGCGGCAGAGGCCTTTGTCAACCGTTCCGTATAGATGTATATCAGCCGGTTCACGAGACGGCTCGTAACCGCAAAGACCTTCCTGTTCATATCGGCTGTGCTGATGAGCTCAAGAAAGCCCGCATCATTGAGGAGCCGCTTTGCCTCTTTGTCGAGGATCTGCTCAAAGCTCTTGCCCTCGTATCCGTCATAGACCTCGGGCAGGTTTTTCCTGATGAAGAGGGTGATCTTTTGAAAGAACGAAGCCTTCTCTTCTCCTGAGTTCGTGACGCGCTTCGCGAGGGCATTGATAAAGGGGAATCCCCCGCTTCTCTTCTTTGCGAAGCGCTCTGTGAGGAAGCGGTAGGCGACTCCGTAGATGCTGTGCGCCAGGACCAGAGGGTCACCGTCCTCGCCGCCCGCCCAGGTCTTCTTCTCCCTGATGGAAGAGGCGAAGGCGTGTACATCCCCGGCAGAGCGGGAAACGGTGTAGGTCCTTCCGATGAAAAAACCGCTATGGTCATCGGACCCTCCCACCGTCCCTTTGATCCACGGCGTTTTCCCGAACGGGGCAAGTCCGTGACGGTCTGCCAGCTCAGCGATCTTCTCTTCGGTGAGCGTCGAAAGGATGTTCCCGACAAGCAAGTTGTATTTGGCCGCCCTCGCACCATTCCTGACCTCGAAGACGTCAAACAGGAGGAGCATCTTTTCCAATGTGCCGAGCGAGAGTTTCATGTTCATGTCATAGAGCGGATGCGCGAGGAAATGGGCAATATCCTGCCCGCGGAGAAAGGCGGCAAGCTCATAAATATTCTTCCTGAGGTGCATGATGTCTGCATATTGGGCCTCGGAGATGTCGAGGGCGATTACATGAAGTTTACAGCCGTCGTCGGGAAGATAGGTCGTCACCTCGCAGCTGATGAAGGACCCCGGGAGATGGGCTATCTCGAGGGCCCCGCTGATGCTGTTGTGGTCGGTGATGGTCACGAACTGCATCTGTTTTTTCCGTGCGGCCTTGTAAATCTGGAGGGGGTCGGTGAAACTCTCCGGGCAATTGAGTTTCCGTAAGGCCCACATCGAAGGCTTGTTGGAATGCCTCGAGTGGACGTGGAGATCTGCTTTATACAGTCTGTTCATTGTCACTGCACTATATATACCATGGAAAGATTGCGGCAGTATTACAGTACGGTTACCTTTCAGTGAAATCTTGAACGGTGAATGATTGCGAGCCCCTGAAAGAAGAAGCCAACAGGAGTCGCACCTGAAGATTTCACAGAACTGTTACCGAACCTTCATCAAACTGCAACATTGAGAGCTTAGAATATTGGCGAAACACCGAAGAGACCCCGGCAGAACATCCACGATTGCGCGAACAATGGAGAAATTGGCAAAGATTGCTCAGATGATCAAGAGCCTGATGGACAAGAAGTTCACGGGCCACATCAAGATCAATTTCACCCGTGGAACGGTCTCGAAGGTCGAGAAGTTTGAAGAGATATTGAAGAAATAGACAGTAACGAAGGGCCCTTTGCTGACCGGCAGAAATATCTGTCAAGGCACCAGAAAGCCCGAATCAAGAAGAGTCCTTGAATTGATCCGGGCTTTTTCGTTTGAAGGAGGAGAGACCAATGAAGCCAATGAAGGATGTTACTGCGCTGATCATGGCCTTCTTCGTTGTGCTCATTGCGAGCGGAGAGGCCATGGCGTATTTCGAGGAGGGCCACCTTATCCGCGTTGTATATTTCAACGGTACAGGAGGGACCGGGACAGGAACGGAGTACCTGACGGATTTGGGCTCCATAACGTCTTTCACCTCACCGAGCGGGGC
>DASRZP010000097.1 GCA_035686305.1 Thermodesulfovibrionales bacterium
TCGCTTCCAATTGTTTTCTTTCCTCTCGGGTCAACACAATAGGCTCTTTTGGTCTACCAGTCTTCATCGGGCACCTTCCTTATCGTATAGGATACCCGAAAAGATAGCAATACTTATGCCAACTACTTACGACACACTACATTAGGTACTTATGACAAGTTGTCAAGAATTGAGAACGGTGACAAAATATTTCCAGCGTTATTTGACTTACAAATCAATATCGTTTCGCTCTTGGTGGAAGTGGGCGTCATCGGAGATCTTGAGCACAAATTTGAGGCTATTAAAGGCACTGTGCGCTCACTTTATGAATCCCATGAGGTATTTAGCAACAGAATGGATGCATTCAGACATCAGTTTTCAGTGATTCTCAGGTATCGTGCGATATGGGACAAGTTCATGGGCCTCATTATTATGCGCTTTCTTCCGGATAAATATGATGCCTATATGAAGGCTAAGAGCAAGAAGAAGGATTTCATAACAATTACAAGTAAGGTACATATAGACACCCTTTTTAAGCCACTCATTGACGCAATGATGGAATTTGACGACGAATTTAGAACCACTGAAGCTCATTTCACTGGCAGAATAAGAAAGTGGACCTTCACATCGTTGGGAATACATGCGTCTCCTTCTCTAAGGTTGATTCATCCCTATATCGGAATCCATTTACGCAATATGTTATCTCTTTTAAAAGCAGCGTTCAATTAGCAGACTGCTAGATTATCTTGAGACAGGTTCCAGACATGCTTGTCCATGGAGCTGGCCGGGAAAAACCTGCCAGAAGATATTACCGGGCCACCATACTTATTTCTGGGACTTAAAGGGGACGGTTCTCTTTATTTGACAAAGGCAGTGACTATTATGTACTCACGCGAGGGAACAACCGTCAGGCTGTGCTTGACGGATAATATTCCTGAGAAGATAAGGCAAATGAGGCTGCGAAGGGGATGAAGGAAATATAAAGAAACCCGTCGCGGATCTTGGCGCAAGTAGAAAAGGAGATATTTTCCATTTGTTTGTTTATAATTGAACATGCCGACAATCAAGGAAATATCGGGGCCATATCGTTTTTTCTTTTATAGTTTTGATTGTAATGAGCAAATGCATGTGCATGTCCAGCGGGAGAACATGCTTTGCAAATTTTGGTTGTCACCCATTGCCTTGGCGAAAAATAAGGGATTCGCGCCGAAAGAACTTAATATCGTAAGGGAAATAATCATTAACAACAAAGATAGAATAAAGGAGGCATGGCATGAGCACTGCGGTCAAACTGCAAGAAGTAAGAATTAAAGATATAAAAGTGACTGCGGCTACGATTACAGCTCAGCTGGTTGATGGGCGTGTAATCAGTGTGCCGCTTGCATGGTCATGGCGTTTATCCGAAGCCACGCCTAAACAGCGCTCAAACTATAGAATTATAGGCGATGGTGACGGAGTGCATTGGCCGGACATTGATGAAGATATCAGTGCGGAAGGCATGATTTATGGCATGCCTGCTCCTCGTCCTCAGAAACGCAGATCAAAATCAAAGTGATACGAAAAGGCCAATCGGGTAAGGGCCGGTAATAGCCGTCCCTCCTTACACCGCCCAACATGCGGGTTCACAATGGGCGTGGGGCAAAACGCAAGTTGACATTTCCCGGCTCATTTTATTATTCTATTCAGTCTAATACCTACGAAGGATGGTGCAGTAATGAAAACCCCGTTTGCAAAGAAGGCCGAAGTGGAGAAGAAATGGTACCTTGTCGATGCCAAGGACGCGGTACTCGGCAGGATGGCCACAAAGATAGCGAATTACCTCCGCGGCAAAAACAAGCCGATATTCACCCCAAACGTCGATACCGGTGATTTCGTCATCGTCGTGAATGCCGAAAAGGTCAGACTCACCGGGAACAAGCTCGAGGACAAGGTCTATTATCACCACACGGGATATATCGGTGGAATCAAGGCAGAGACCGCAAGAGAGCGTATAACGAGCGACCCTGAAAAGATGATTATCGATGCAGTATGGGGTATGCTTCCCAAGAACAGGCTCGGCAGGGCGATGATCAAGAAACTCAAGGTTTATCGGGGAAGTGAACATCCCCACGCAGCACAGAAACCAGAGGTTATCCAATAAACAACGGACGTGATCTCCATGTCCGGCAAGAAGGAGTTATACCATGGCTGAAATAAGATATACGGCAACAGGAAGAAGGAAGACCTCAATTGCACAAGTGACGCTTGTTTCCGGCAACGGACAGATCATCGTTAACGAAAAGCCCGTTGATTCCTATTTCCCGAGGGAAACCCTGAGGATGATGATCCGCCAGCCCCTGGAACTGACGGGCATGATCGCAAAGCTCAACGTCTCCTCAAAGGTCATTGGAGGGGGGCTCACGGGCCAGGCAGGCGCATTGAGGCATGGGATCTCAAGGGCCCTGACCCTCATGGACAGTGACTTAAGGCCAAAACTCAAGAAGGAAGGTTTCATATCGAGAGACCCGAGGGAAAAAGAGAGAAAGAAGTACGGCCAGAAGGGCGCCAGGAAGAGATTCCAGTTCTCGAAGAGATAATTTTCATTCAGTCGACAGTCTCCGCCGATCGTCTGTTCCTAAGCTCGCTGTCGTAACTGAGGGCTGAGAATGACGAACGGAGGAAATTGACCATGATAAAGGCAGCAATATGCGGCGGCAGCGGATATGCAGGCGCAGAACTCCTCAGGATTCTGGCCTCACATCCAGAGGTCAGGATTACCGTAGTCACTTCTGAGAAGTCCTCAGGGAAAAGAGTCACTGATCTCTTTCCTCACCTCGCTCTTTACGAAGATCTCCTCTTCGAACCCCTGGAAACGGAAAAGATCGCGTCGAGGGCCGATCTCTTTTTCATGGCCCTTCCCCATGCGACAGCTCAGGCCCCCGTAGATTACCTCGTGAAAAAGGGGAAGAAGGTTGTCGACCTGTCAGCCGATTTCCGGCTCAGGGACGCAGAGGTCTATGAGGAGTGGTATAAGACGTCCCATAAGTTTCCAGATACCTTGAAGAAAGCTGTCTATGGCCTCCCCGAGATCTACCGGAAGAAGATTGCAAAGGCCAGCATCATAGCAAACCCCGGTTGCTATCCCACAGGCGCTATCCTTGGTCTCTACCCCGCTTTAAGGAAAGGCCTCGTCGACCCCGATTCGATCATCGTCGATTCGAAATCAGGCACATCGGGGGCCGGAAGGCAGTCTGACGTCGCTTATTCCTTCTGTGAGGTGAATGAGGGATTCAGGGCATACGGCATCGCGAAACACCGGCACACCCCTGAAATAGAGCAGGAGTTCAGCCTTGCAGCCGGCGAGGAGATCAAGGTCACCTTTACTCCCCATCTCGTTCCCCTCGACAGAGGGATACTGACAACCCTCTATGCAAAGCTCACAACGGCCATCGACACGAAAGGAGCGATCGAGGTCTACCGGAAGTCCTATGCTGGGGAACCCTTTATAAGGGTCCTCGGAGAAGGAAAGCTCCCGAACGTCAAGAACGTCAGGGGAACGAACCTCTGCGAGATCGGGGTTGTCGTGAATGGCAGGAGAGGTGCACTCATAGTCGTCACCGCAATCGACAACCTTGTCAAGGGTGCATCAGGTCAGGCCGTCCATAATATGAACATCATGATGGGCTTCGAGGAAGAGACGGCTCTCTCCGCGATAGCGCTCTTCCCTTAGTCCCTATTATTCTTCTATTGTCTCGCCGGGGACCGACATCCGCTTCTCGGCAAGAGAGTAACCCTCTGTGTCTATTTCAAGCGCGTTGTCCTAAGATCACTCTGTCCAGATCATGTGCTTGCGGTCCGCATAAAGCGAACCGGCCAATAATCCCGACTCTTGCCTGCGAATCGAAAGCCGGTCCCCAGGGTTTACGAATTATCTGGGATAAGGGTTAGACTGATTCTACCGACGCTATCTCGGGGATCCTCTGTTTCAGGGTGGCCTCTATGCCGCGCTTCAGGGTAAGAATCGACATGGGGCATGTGCCGCAGGCACCGACAAGCTTCACCTTCACAACATTCTCCGGAGTCACATCAACGAGTTCGACGTTCCCGCCGTCCCGCTGCAATGCCGGCCTTATCTGGTTCAGCGCATCTTCGATCTTCGATCTTTCCAACATTTCTTGCTACCTCCTGCATATTCTCTCTGAATTGCCTTTCCTTAAGAATACCCGAATTCTTGGGGAATGTCCATGAGGAAGATCATACGGGCACACCCGGCATGAGTGAGTGGCTTTTCACCTTGAGAATTCTCTTCGGAACGATAAAGATCGCATTCGCTTATATTGCTGTACCAATCCTGCGAACGCCTCGTCATCACCGGACTACGAGGCTCTGACGAGGCGTTCATCGGTTGGCACTTCTTCAGGCCCAGTCATATTGGCCCTGTTTTACACCCAATGTTACTGTCTTTCGAGATGTCGGGCATAATTGGCCAGGATATGACCGGTTTTTGCATCTAACCTGCTCTGAAACTGCGCGGTGAGCTGCTCCTGGAGCTTCTGCAAATGCTCGGGCGTAAGCGCTGCCAATAATGCACTGTCTAGCTGGGCACGCGCAGCCTTCAACTGAGCCATAGCAGAGACCAGTGCCGTGTTGTCTGTCGACGTTGTCGCCTTAGATTCTTCCTTTGCAGCTCGGAGCTGCCGCCATGCGGTCTTTACAGCAGGCCCGTACGTGGCCAACGCAGATTTGAGAGCCGCCTGCTCCTGAGCAGAGAGGTCAAGACTGGACACCAGGTTTACAGCCGAACCCGATCTGTGGCCAAACCCGGCAGCCTCTGAGCTACAGATTCTACCGGCGACTATCATGGCCAGCACAAGGGACAAGACCGTAACAATTTTCATCCAAGTTTTCATATCATCACCTCCTTTCTTAAAGGTATAGACACCGAGACCAGGTGAAAGGTTACAAGAAAGTGGTACAGCCTGATGAAAAGCCCTGAGCCCCGGAAAATGATCTGACGCAACATTGTCATCCCTGGACGAAAAAACTTCAGTGTGCGATCTCTAGTGCAACCACTACTGAAATAATGCCGAGCACAGACAATCCGACAAGGAAAATTCTTTCTGCGGTCTTTTCCAGCAGTGCGCCTTTTTCCTCAGACCGAATGGAAATATAGGATAAGATACTGGCAATGAGGAAAAACACTATCGATATGGCGCATACCTCATCGATAATCGTCTCATGCGCAAGTTTCGCCAACCTTATGAAATTTAGTATCACAAAGCACAATCCCAATAAGTTTGAAGATGTTGGTAAAATATGGTTCGACATATTGTATCCGTTCTTAGGCATTTGTGAATCCTCCTTATCCTTGGTAATAGCATCTCACAGAATAAATGCTCCCAGACCATTTCATTGCTGCCGACGAACATCGACGAGATTGCTTTGGCTGAGATACCCGAGTTCATGTCTTCTTCTCTTGCATAAGTGAGACGACCAGTTGACAAAAAAGGTTACAGTCAGGTAGAAGTGTATTGGACAGAATTATTCGGAGCTCCATCTTATGCTGCCTTGGCGAGGGGGGGGTAGAGTGCCGTTTCCGTTGGAGCTAAAAACCGCTACGGTTCCTGTCGGCTCTTCACAAGATTTGAGTAGACACAGGCATAATGGCACCGAAAGAAATCATGGCGGAGAAACGTAATACGTAGGTTGGCGTGTGAAAGAGTACGAGTTCGGAGGCCCTAATATGCCCAGTATGGGCCGCTCCCCAAGCTCGATGCTCTCCCCTCGAGTCCTACGACAACGCTCCGCCCGAGAAAGAACGGGAGCCCCCAATCGAACCCGTCTGCCATGGTGCCGCCAAGTTCTGCAAACACATTGTTCGAAAAGTTGCTGAGAAGGTTGTCGTAGTTCCCTATCTGGAAAGAAATCGCTCCGCCCGATGAAACGAAGCCGGCTTCATTCGTCGCGGATAGTGTCACCGTTGATGACGGGCAGAACCAGGTCGAGTCAGGCACGGGACACCTTGGGAGGTCATTTGCAGACTGGCCAGTAAAGAACAGCCCATTTGATCCCGTGTCGAGATAACCGCTATAGGGAAGACCGTTGAAAACCGTGGTAATATCTCCGTAGTCGTCAGCCGGAAATGCTGTCGCCGAAAAGGGGGCGTTGTTGGACTGCGTGCCGACACCGAGGAGGAGCTGACCATTGATAGATGGCACTCCTCCCAGTGGTACATGCGGCACCTGCACAATAATGCCGTTGTTATCCTGAGGCAAAAGAAAAACGGGGTTCTGGACCTGAGAAGAGAGTGCGACGGCCGTCGGAGTGCATCCTGACGCGCTGCATGCGTAATACATGCCGTTATGCGCAGACGTTTCACATGCCGGACCGCAGTCCTGGGCAAAGGGACCAACACCGAGCAGTCCATTGAATCCTGCGTCCGTAGGACTGAGATCCGCGTTTCGGCATCCGCTCGGACGTGTACCGAAGGCGGAGTCGATTACCTGAATCGGGACTTCCACGGAAGGCTCGTTTCCCAGAATAACACTTCCTATCTGCACAGGTCCCCAGTCGGATGATCCGTCTCCGAACTGTATGCACTCGGCAAGCGAGCCTGAACCTGTGATTGACTGAGTAAGAGGGACCTTCAAAACCCCCTTGAAGATTCTCAGGCCGTAACTTCCGGTGTCCAGCAGGATGTCGTTGATCGTCTGACAATTCGTGGTGCCCGGCGAGCAGACGGTAACGCTGACACATGGTTTGTTAGGATAAGAATCAGCAGAGCAGAGAGAACCGTTTACCGTTATCGGTATGACGTTGGGCAGGGAGGCTGTCTTTGAGACCTGACTGCCCACGATGCCCTCCGTCGCCCAAAGGTAATAGCTATCAAGCCTGTCATGAGGTGTAACAAGGAGGCCAAAAACATATGTGCCAATGGGCAAAGCCGAAACAGGAATGGCCCCGAATAATGTCTCATTGATATTGTCGACCGCGGCTATCTTCCATGGTGTCACTCCGGAAGAAGCAGACTGTAAAGCACCGCTCGCAGTCAGAATATAGACATTGTTCGGATCGAGTGCAGGTGCAAAGATCCCGAAATAGATGTCCACAGGCCCTGAGAATTGTCCGAGGGAGATCTGGAGACTCAGGGTATTGCCCGCACCGACACCAATGGGCAAGATCTTTGAAGGGTCTGTGACGGTGACAGGAGAAGGAGAACCTACAAAGCTGTATGGCGGAAAGACCTGCGGCCCGGACGGCAGGGCTATTGACTGAGCGGCATTTCCCCTTCGCGCAGCAAGGGCTCCGCCGAGGAAAACGAAAACGATCAGGCCGACTAACAGTACCTTACTTGATTTCATCCACCCTCAATCCTGGAGGAACAAGGTTGGGTAAGTATGCCCGACCACGGAGGTTCCGCATATGCCCCCATTGTTCGACAACGATTCCGTCCGTCTTCACCGTCTTCTTTCTACGGCCGTGTTCGCGGGGAGACAGAGACAAGGCTTCCTCGTACTGGCCGGCGTAAGAACCGAGAAGCTGGGAAAGATCAGGGTGAGTGAGGCCATTCCAGGCAATGGCGAAGATGATTCCCGACGGTAAGACATACTCTCTTATACGGCTTGAACCTGTATCTATCTCGTGAACGGTGTAACCGGTCGAAGGTGTTACGGTGCGGGCAACTCCTGCCAGTGCCTTCCGGTCCATCTCAATTGAGTCTACTGATTCGCCGAGGGCTGCCGAAGACTCCCGAGCGGCCAGAAAAACGGAGGCAGAGATGAAGAAACAAAGAACGAGCGAAACAAATCTTCCCATCAGGCTACCATTCCACGCAAGGTCCCTTAGCAATCCCGTAACAAATAGTTGATCAGAAAACCTTGCCAATATCACACCAATACGATCCTATTATCTGATATTTCGACAACAAAATTCAAGGAACCTTTTTCCAGGAACGTCCTATGGACTGCTTGCTTTCTCTCCCAAGTCTGTATCAGTCGCTAAAATCCACGCAGGCCACCACCGCGCGATCCCCTGCTTTTCCCTTGCCTCTGATCGCTGGAGGCCTTATCGTGTTGTTCTTCCATGAACTTCTCGTACTCTTTCATCTGCTCTTCAGTAAGAATCTTACTTAGCTTGATATCAGTGGTCCATCGGAGCTTCTGCAGTTCCATCTTTATAGCCTGTCTGTCCTGCGTGTCGCTTTTGAGTATCTCTCCGCGCTTTGCCAGGTTGTCTTCAATGATCGGTCGTATTCTTGCTTCCTGTTCTGCACTCAGGTTAAGGCGCCCCTTCAATTGAGCAATAACCTCATCAGGCGAAGCATTTCTGCTTAATCCATCTCCGGCCTGCACTGAAAAAGGCTGGCTCATGAAGACCGCAGTAAGAAACAGGACGTACACTCCCAAGGTGAGGGATTTTAGGAGGGCCCTATTGCTTATGAGAAGCGAACCGCATCTCAATGCGGCCATTAAGGTTTCGGCGGATGGGTCACCATTCATAAATCCTCCTCCTATGCTATAGCCTCTCGAGTCACCGTTGCTACCTGAAACACGAAAACGATAGCACATCGAAATACTCACATCACAGAACTCCTCAAACCGTCTCTTCCTTGCTCATGCTTGTTTATTTTCATAAACCAACAGACGCTTCAAAGCGTTGGATGGTTACACATTTTTTTCCATGGCATGTGAGGTGAGGAAATTATTCTCTTCGGTGAAGATATTCCTCTTCTTCTCATGCATTCTCCTCGGTACGAAAACCAGCCGCGCTGCAGACAGTTGAACAATATTAAGGACTTGCTATAATGATCAATATACCCTGGAAGAGAGAGGATCGTCGTGTCGAGAAAGACGCTGCCCATGTTCATTGTCTCGTTGATGCTCGTGCTTGTCAGTGAGGCCCCATCCGCCGAGCTCGCAGTGCAGAGCGGTGAGGCGCTTTTTCAGAAGAACTGTGCGATCTGCCACCCCAAGGGAGGCAATATCTTCAACAAGGAGAAGACCCTGTGGAAGAAGGACCGCGAAGCAAACGGGATAATGACTGCTCAGGACATTATCAAGAAGATGAGAAACCCGGGGGCCTTTGACGTCCACCCCAACAAGTTCACGGGCATGACGGTCTTTGACGCGAGGACCCTCTCCGAATCCGACGCCGCAAAGATCGCCGACTATATCCTGAAGACCTTTGACTAGGCCACAGTCCACTTTCGTCAAGGGCGGAGTTTGACTGGGCTCTTGAGGGGAATCTCAGGGCAATCACCGAGCTAATCTTTATAAAGCGTCAACAATAAGCAGGTTTCGGAACAGACTAATTCAACGGCTCTGACGGTCGATTTCTCTGTAAACAAAGTCGGAAATCTCCCCGATGGTAGTGTCAAGATATTCCGGAACCGGACCTGAGGTCATGACGCACAAAAGATAGGGATGGCTCGGATAATAAACGATTCCGCAATCATGCAACTGTTTTATCCCGTTTATCTTCCGCAAACCGAACTTGTGCGCGACTTTAATACTGGAAGGCACTCCAGAAACCAACCCTTTTGTGTAGTCGGTTTTCGTCAGATATTCCAAAGCTTTTTCTGAATCATTCTTAGTCAGGTATGAGGCATTGAAAAGAATTCGGAAAAATGATGCATAGGACTCGGTCGACAGCACGTATTTGTTTTGGTCGTTAAGATCATAGGGATCGGCTATGCCCAAGTCGTCATAGACCTGTCTGAGATAACGAGAGTCCACTGCGTCTTCAAGGAGCAATGAAGACACATTATCCGAATATTCGATCATTCTCCTCAGCAGTTCCTCAATAGTATAGGATCTTCCAAACACTAATGGCTCAGCCACATCAGTATTTTGAGCTGACTTCAGTTCTGGTTTGTCATAGACGATCTTTCTTTGCAGGATTTTGGGGTCATTCTCTGACATCTTCAGGACAGACATCATCTCTGGCACCTTGAGCAAGCTTGCCGGATAAAAGTGTTCAGTTCTCCCTATGGTGAACGCGAGCCCGTCATTGAGCTCACGGAAATATAGTGAGACTTCATCGCCCCATTCTTTATGCAACTTACCTTGTATCAAATTTTGGACCCTGTCTTTAATCGGCTTAAGCTCGTTCTCTTCAATCTCATTTTGAGCTTGCTCGCATTCCAGCAGGGGATTGATGTACTTCCAGCTTCCTTCTCTGATTTCGTGTGCCGTATGCATCGGTCTTGCAGGAATGAGGCCTCTCAACATAAACCCGACGGAGAATGCGAGAAGCATGGTCACCGATGGTTTCAGATAGTTACGAAGTATATTCTTAGATGCAAGATTAGGGCTCATGTCATTCTTAACGACTGCAACTCAACATCAGGACAGGAGCTTTGCAGCGTCTTTTGCGAAATAGGTGAGGATGAGGTCAGCGCCGGCGCGCTTTATAGAGGTGAGGATCTCGATCATGAGCCTCTCCTCGTCGACCCAGCCCAGCTGGGCTGCGGCCTTGACGAGAGAGTATTCTCCGCTCACGTTATAGGCGGCAACGGGGACATCAAAGGAATCTCTCACATCGGATATGATGTCGAGGTAGGAAAGGGCCGGTTTCACCATCACGATATCAGCGCCTTCTTCGATGTCGAGGGCGACTTCCTTCAGTGCCTCCCTCCTGTTCGCCGGGTCCATCTGGTACGAGCGCCGGTCTCCAAACTGAGGCGTAGATTCTGCAGCCTCCCTGAAGGGGCCGTAAAAGGCCGAGGCATACTTGGCCGCATAAGACATGATGGGGAGTTGAGCGTATCCCTCCTCGTCAAGGGCGAGTCTGATAGCCTCAACCCTGCCGTCCATCATATCGGAGGGGGCGACCATATCGGCGCCAGCCTTCGCGTGAGAGATCGCCTCCTTTGCAAGGAGTTCCAAGGTCGGATCATTCACAACATCGCCTTTTTCGATGATACCGCAGTGACCGTGGCTGGTATATTCGCACATGCAGACATCGGTTATGACATAGAGATCGGGCACTGCATCCTTTATTGTGCGGATGGCGTTCTGAACAACTCCCTGGTCGTCATAAGCGCCTGAACCTGTCTCGTCTTTGTGCTCAGGAATGCCGAAGAGGATCACCGAAGGGATGCCGAGGGAACGGATTTCCTTTGCATGCTTTCCGACATGATCGAGGGACTCCTGAAAGCATCCCGGCATGGAGGGTATCCCTTTTTTCACTCCCCTGCCGTGCGTGACGAAGAGGGGACAGATAAAATCATCGGGCGACAGTGAGGTCTCCCTCACCATCCGCCTGATGACCTTATTCGACCTTAGTCTGCGGGGCCTGTGGATCGGAAACATGAGCGTGATGCAGGACTATCCGCAGCTGGCGCAACCGGAGCCGCAAGACGACGACGGCTGCCCGGTAATGACAAACCCCTGCCTCTCACCATCATCGACAAAATCGATCTCCATGCCCTTCAGGTTCCGGGACGCATTTTGGTCAACAAAGACCCTGAGCCCGTTCTTCTCCACAATATCGTCGCCTTCGGCAGGCCTCTCGTCTATATCCATTCCATAGGACGGACCACAACAACCACCCTCTGCCATATAGATCCTGAGCCCCCATGAATCTTTCCCTTCAGCAACGAGAATCTCCTTTGCTTTTTCTGCAGCCGCATCTGATATCTTAACCACAAAAACCTCCTTTTATTTCCCCCTGAACCATCGCTTCCGACGGAGGATCTTATCTTTTAGCTTAAAATTAACTACCACGAAAAAGCAACCCGTCAGGAAGGAACGCTCTCCTATGGCGGCACTTTGAAACTGGTCGGCATTCCCGAGGGGATTCAGGAGATCTTCAGTTTCTCGAAGCTGGACAGGGTCTTTGAGATATACGGGACCCTTGATGATGCCTTCGGCCCCAGAGAGCTTCTCGGATACCGGTCCCCGAAGCTCATGAATTATGTCCAGCCGGCCTTCCAAAAACAAAAGAGGCACCGATCACTCAGTGCCTCTTCCTGTCTCAGAAAGAGAGGGACTACTTCTTTTCAGCAGGCTTCTTCTCTTCCATCTTTGCCGGAGCCATTTCCTTCTTCTCCGTCTTCTTCTCGGCCTTCTTCGTAACGTGTGTCGCTACGTTCTTGCCGTCCATCTCTTTGTACTTCACGGTGACCTTGTCGCCCACCTTGATGTCAGCAAGCTTTGCTGCTGCCTTGTCCTCGACGGAGAGGGCAACCTCAGCCTTTTTTCCTTTGACGGTAAGGGTCTTTGCTGCTGCGTCGACTGCGAGAACTTCACCGGTTACCTGCTTTACCTTCGCAGGCGCCTTCTTCTCAGCCTTTGCAGGAGCCATTTCCTTCTTCTCCATCGGAGCTGCGGGAGCAGGAGCTGCCTGCTCAGCTGCGAATGCAAGACCCACAACGGAGAGGACAAAGAGAACTGATACGATAATAGCTATGACCTTCTTCATGAAATCACCTCCTTTCTATAGTTGATAATTTCTCCTACCGGGATACTATACAAGATATGTGCCAGAAATCCAAATACGTCGGTTTTGTTGCAGAAAGGCCTGAATAAGGGGCTCCGCATGACGGGCTGAAAAACGAGGCCGAGGGGCGCATGTACCATTTAGGAAGACTCTTCCCTTTTTAGGGAAGATCCCTCAAGGTTGAACTTCTCCCACCGGTACCAGAAGGTCTTGTAACTCATGCCGAGGAGGCGTGCGGCCTTCGCGGCCACGTTATTGGCCTTGTTCATAGCCTTTTTCAGGAGGTCTTTTTCGAGCTCCTCAAAATTGATGCCCTCCTCAGGGATCTCGATATCGAAGGCATCATGCTGATGAGAGGACCTCAGCTCGCTCTTTATGTCCTTCAGCCTTATCGAATCCGACTCGCACATGAGAACTGCCCTTTCGATTACCGATTCAAGCTGGCGTATGTTGCCGGGCCAGTGATATTCGATGAGAGACTTCATGGCGCTCTCTTCTATTCCCTTTATCCTCTTGCCGAATTCGTTGTTGTACCGCTCAAGGAAGTAGGCAACGAGATCGGGAATATCCTCATCTCTCTCCCGCAGAGGCGGAAGATCGATGGCGACCACCCTCAGGCGGTAGTAAAGGTCTTCCCTGAACCTGCTGTTCTTCATCTCCTTCTCGAGGTCCTTGTTTGTTGCAGCGATGATCCTCACATCAACCTTTATGGAATCCCTTCCCCCGATCCTTCTTACCTCCCTTTCCTGAAGGACCCTCAGGATCTTTGACTGGGTCATCGGCGGAAGGTCTCCGACTTCATCGAGGAACATCGTCCCACCGTTTGAAGCTTCGAAGAGCCCGGTCTTCCTGGTCGTGGCCCCGGTAAAGGCTCCCGGTTCATAGCCGAACAACTCGCTCTCAAGGAGACTCTCAGGGATGGCCGCACAGTTGATCGCCGTAAAGGGCTTTGTGCTCCTGGGGCTGTTGTAATGGATCGCGCGCGCAACGAGTTCTTTGCCTGTCCCACTCTCACCGAGGATAAGGACTGTCACAGGACTGTGGGAGACCTTCCTGATGATATGGATGACATCATCCATCACCTTCGAATGCCCCACGATCCCCTCGATACTGAACCTTTCGGTGAGAGCACGCTGGAGTTCCTGGTTCTTCCTCAGGAGATCGCTCTTCTCCAGGGCATGCTTTACATTGAGCAACACCCTGTCTTTCGCAAGGGGCTTTTCGAGATACCCGTAGGCCCCTCTCTGCATTGCTTCCACGACCGAGGGTATTGTGCCGTAGGCGGTCATGATGAGCACTTCAGGGGACAGTTTCTGGGATTTTATCCTTTCAAGAAGCTCGACTCCGTCCATCCCCTCCATCTTAAGATCTGTCAGAACAACGTCGGGATTGTACGTCTTGACAAGTTTCAGCGCCTCTTCCCCCGATGACGCAGCATGGGTCTCGTATCCTTCCTCTGAAAGAATGGTCTTGAGAATGTCCCTCTGCAATGGTTCGTCATCTACAACAAGGACAACAGCCATAGTATTCTCACCCCTCGGGTACCAACGTCTACGACAACGGCAGGGTTATCATCACCGTGCTTCCTTTACCCTCGCCGCTCTGAAAATCTATCTTTCCTTGATGCTCTTCGATGATCCGCTTCGTTGTAGCGAGTCCCAGACCAAGGCCATCACTCTTGGTCGTATAAAAGGGCTCAAAGATCCTCGAAAGGTTCTCCCTGGGAACTCCCTTGCCCGTGTCGCTGACAGAGAGAAAAAACTTCCCATTGTCCCTGCCTGTCCTGATCCTGAGCGTACCGCCTTCGGGCATCGCCTGAAAGGCGTTCAGCACCACATTCATGATACAGGTCTTGATGAGTTCGGGGTCTATGGTAACGTCAGGGCTAAAGGCACAGTCTTCGTCTATGACAACCCGTTCGGAATCGGCCTTGGCCTTGATGATCCCGACGATATCGTGGAGCAAGGGGTTGATGGGCATACGCCGCAGATTGAGCTTTAAGGGCCTGCCGTAGTCGAGAAAATCGGTAACGAGCTTATTCAGTCGGTGGATCTCGTGTTTTATGCCTGATACGAGGGTCACAAAATCCTTTGCCACGTCGTCCTGCTCGGGACGGTACTTGGTCCCTATATGGTCAATGCTGAGGCTAATGAAGTTCAGAGGGTTCCGTATCTCATGCGCTATACTCCTCGACAACTGGCCCACGGCAGAAAGATGCTCTGCTTCACGAAGCCGTTCCTCAAGACGCTTGTTCTCACGGAGTCGCTGGACCATGAAGTTGAAGCTCTCGGTAAGCTCCCCGATCTCATCCTTTCGGTCTACGGGAAGGTTGAGGTCAAGATCGCCGGCAGCAACCTTTCGTGCGGCATCAACGACTTCATGAATCGGTTCTGTGTACCGCAGCGAGAGGAAGATAGCGATGCCCGTACCGATCGCAAAAACCAGGAGGGCCGCAAATATCCTCTTCACAAAGTTCTGTTTGAGCACCTGTGAGACATCATCGGCATTGATCTTCAGGTGGATATATCCATAATGGGCGCCTCCGGCAATAACGGGCACGATAACATTGTATGCCCTTCCTTCCTTCGATACCGGCTCGCCAACCTCGGCCTTGATAATGAGCTCCTTTTTTTTCGGAGTCAAGGGAGCACCGATCTTCGTCGGATTTGTACTGGCGATAATCTCGTCGGTGTTGCTGATGATCGAGATCTCATTGATGCCTTTCGATGTGAGATTCTTCAGGTATTGGGCAAGCCTACTTTCGTCCGTTGCTCCGCTCCCCGTCACCTCTTCAACACCGACCTGGATGGCCTTTGAAAGCTCAGCCGTCTGGTTGCCGAGTTCGTTCATCAACGCCTTCTCCGACTGCCAGTAAAGGAAAAAGAGAAAAACGAGGAGTATGGAGCTCAGAAAGAGCATCATGAAGATGAGTTTCTTGTTCAGTGAGAGACTGAGGAAGATCGTCTTAAACATAGGGATCGTCTCATCGTCTCCCTTACTGGAGGCCGATAAAGTCTTCCAGCGTCTTCCGGGAGCTCGCGGACATTTCGAGAAACGCTATCCCGACATCATAGAGTTCGGTTTCGGCCTCCGTGTTTCTTATACATGAGGCGATCCTCCCGAGAAAGGTGATGTCCCTGTTTCCGCCAATGACCAGGCACATCGAGAAGGTATCATCGACACGAAAGGGCCGCTCGGTTTCGAGGAGTACACCGCCCCGGCTGACATTCTTTACCTTACAGTTCAGAGCACTATTCAGGACAGCCTTCTCGGGAGATCTGACATCGAACCTCACGACTACCCTCTGCTCAGGAGATTTCCTATGTCGCTCGATGAAAAGAAGAATTTTTTCCCTCTCTTCTGGCTTCACATCTATAAATTTCAGTCCTGCCTTATAAATAGGCACGATGTCGCCCGTCGGACTCTTCTTACTCCCGCTGAGGATGGACCAGACGACCGTCCCCTTAAGAATGCAGGTGCTCCCCTTCTCCTCGATCTTTAGCGTATATTCCTTGCCGATATCGAGCCTTCCGCAGGCAAGGAGGGAAACGCCTCCCGTGCTCATATTAACGATCTCCACATCAGTAGCGGCGAGGATGACACCCTCTACCGTGAACATCTTATGATGCCTGCTGTCTTCCATAAGCTCCCCTAACCTAACACAAATTATTCCTCAATGCAACAGAAATGCACGGCTGATGCCGACTGAACAAGTCGACACCGTCAGGCAACCGGCGGGTCACATCTCCATGATCCGTTTTCTCAGTATGATAAGCTCAAAAGCGACGGCGGCTATGGAAGCCAGCCTGGACAGATACGCGATATTTGCATTGAGCACGGCGTTATTGCCGTTGTCCACGTAAAGGAATGCAACCACTTTGTCCCTTACGGTGATCGGCATAAGCAGGGCATCCTGCGGAGTTCCGGAAAGCACGGCTATCAATGCCTCGTTGCCCGGTATCTTCAGCACGGGACCCCGGTAGTAATGCCTCCTCATGAGGACTTCGAAAAAGATCGACCCCTCTTTGCCGCTCGTCTCAAACCCTTCCACATCGAGGCCCCGTGCCTTCCATCCCTTCACCTTTTCACCCTTCATAATGAAGGCAGCGACTCTTGAGGCTATCCGGCAGCCCTCCTTAAGGAGTATCCCCGCTATCTCTTCCACACCCCTGACATCTGTAAAGGCTGTCTTAATCTTTTCGATCGCATCCTTTTCTTCGATGACCGTCTCGCTGCTGAAGGGGTCCTGGAGGCTGATGTATCTCAGTTCAGGCTTGATTCCGTAATACTTCTCGAGGGCAAAAATGAATCTCATCTCGGAAATCACATGGGGGATGATATCATACCCCGTAACGAACCTCAGCTCATCAATAACATCGAGAGCGGCGGGGTTAATCATCGCAGCATAGAGTCTCTTCCGCTCCCTGCTAAAAGGAAGGATCTTGTATTTCTCCACGATCTCACGGTCAAGGGAGCTCAGGACCTCATCCGGTATGGAGGCTATCAATTCCGGCGAGACAGCGGATATCCTGAAGTATCTGCTCAGGAACATGGTGAGCTCCTCTTCATGCATAAACCTGAGTTCCAGGAGATTCGTACCGATTCTGCCGCCGAACATAACCTGACGTTCAAGGGCACGGTTCAACTGCTCCCGTGTTATGAGACCTTCCCTGACTAACGCCTCACCGAGTTTCATGCCCCTTCCCTTTTCTCTATCCCGATACCTATTCTAGTATAAAATAGCGGTGTCCCTTAATGAAAGACGGCCTCATCTCGCTTTCCATGAACGAGCCACCGTTCTTCTCAAGGCCTTCTTTCTTGGAGAGCCTCTGCTTGACAAAGTCACCGGTACGGGATAGGATGTAATTATAAGAAACCATTAGAAAGCAAACCCAGCCTAAGGCCGAGACAGGGGGAAGAGATGTTTAGTGAGGAAATGGTCAAGAGCATGATGGATCTTTTTGGCAACCCTCTTTTCAAGAAGGGTTTTTTTGATTTCTTCCTGAAGATGCAGCAGGAAGGCATCGAGGCTGCAAAGAAATTTTGGAGCCTCTACCCTGACAAGAGCGGTCTGTCTCCGAACATCCAGGAGATCTATGAAAAGATGGTCGATTTTTATATCGTTCTCGGTTTTGTGCCCCGAGCAAAGTTCGACGACGTTCTCAGGGAGAATGAGAGACTCAGGAGTGAGAACTCCTTTCTCAAAGAGATGATCAAGCAGTTCCAGATGAATCTCTCCCGGGAGGGCGGCAAGAAGATGCAGGAGGAATGGCAGGCTATCATTGATAAACAGATGGAGATGAACAAGGAGATGGCGAAGGGCTTCTTCGAGTTTTTCAGGGAGTTGAAAGGAAGCGGCTCGTAGGCCTGTTGCGTCTTTCTCGTTCATCACCGTATCAGATTTCCCAAAACCAAACAAGACAGGAGGCAGTCATGGAAAAGGGAATGGAAAAGGGTCTCGAATTTTTTGACTCATGGATGAAATCGCAGAGGGAATTTCTCGAGAAGTGGATAACGACGCAGAAGGAATTCATGGAGAACTGGACGGATTCGATGAAGAAACTCCAGGAATCTTTCTTAAGTCTCGGCAGCTCGCGGGAAACAGGCCAGGGCAAAGAGATGTACGCCATGTACAACTCATGGGTGAAGACCATGGCCAATTCCTCAAAACTCTTCACCGACGAAGCCGTAAAGATACAGGAGACCTGGAAGAACACCGTCGAAAAGCAGATGGAGATGAGCAGGCAAATGGCGACAAACTACTTCGATCTTTTCAGGCAGAAGACCCCGAAGTAGCCGGTGGGGCCGGTCGCGCAGGCACCGGAATGACGAAGGACCGTTGTCTTCGGGCTCATTGACAGCACAGGATCGACTCTGATACCATTGCGGAGAAAGGTTCCACGCTTTTTAACTGCCCTTCGATCAGTTCACGTATCATGGTAACGATAAACTCAAGGAGGACGTGATGCAAAAGGCCCTTGATTATTTTGACTCGTGGTTGAAGGCCCAGGAGAAATTCATGGAGGGCTGGACAGAGACGTCGAAGAAGATGCACGAATCCCTTGCGAGCATGGGAGGATCCGGTGAACGGGTAAAGGAAACGCTCGGTGTCGTGACCGACACCTTCTCGAAACTTCTCGGCACCTCGAACGTATATGTGAAACTTCATGAGATATGGCTTCCCCTGCTGAAGGCGATCCAGGAGAAAGCCGTGGATCCCGATTCATACAAGGACCTTCTCGATCCGGCAAAGTACAAAGAGGTGCTGGACCAGATGTTCGGCCTCAGTTCTCCTGAATCGATGGCAAATTTTTACGGAGAGGCGACAAAGCTTCTCGAGACCCTTTCTGACTCAACCATGGGTTTCATGGGACCCTGGACCGAGGCGATGCAGAAGAATATGAAGACCATGCCGCAGTTCGTGGAAGGCCGTCCCGAATCCTTCATGAACGTCTTCCACAACATGTTCAATGCCTTTGACAACACCATCGGCAAGGTCTTCCACGTGCCTGCTGTCGGAAAGGACAGGGAAAAGGTTGCACTCCTCATGAGGACCTGTGACGACCTGTCCGTCAATATGGCGAAGAACACCGAATACCAGCACCTCGTCTACGTAACGGGCTTGAAGGCCATGGAAAAGGTGATCGAGACCCTGGCGCAGAAGACGAGAAACGGAGAGAAGATTAAGGGCTTTGATGAATTCTTCGACCTCTGGATCGACGTGAACGAAAAGACCTATCTCTCGGTTTTCCAGACGGAGGAGTTTTCGAAGCTTCAGGGAGAACTCCTCGATTCTACCCTGAACGTCCGCAAGCACTTCTTCAAACTCATGGAGTTATACCTCTACGATTTTCCCATCGCCCTCCGCTCCGAGATGGATGATCTCTACAAAACCATGTACGACCTGAAAAAGAAGATACGGACCCTTGAGAAAAAGGTGAAGACCTTTTCCGTTGAGGAGGTGAGAGCATGAAGACAGAAATTCCGACCCTGGATCTGAACACCGTAACAGCAGGACTGTCAGAATTAACGAGAAAACTTGTCAAAGGGGCGGAGACCCTCATGGAGATAGACGAAATAGACGTCGGCACTGCCCCGAAGGATCTCGTTTACGAGGAGGACAAGCTCCGGCTCTACCACTACAGGCGTGAAGGAGAAGCCTCCTGCAACGTCCCGGTCCTCATCGTGTACGCCCTCGTGAACAGGCAGTACATGCTGGACCTGCAGCCGGACAGGAGTATCGTGCGGAACCTCCTGCAGCATGGGATCGACCTGTACATCATCGACTGGGGATATCCGACAAAGGCCGACATGTACCTCTCGATGGACGATTACATCAACGGATATCTGGACAATTGTGTCGACTTTATCAGGAAGAAGACGAAGAGCGACAAGATCAACATCATGGGCATCTGCCAGGGCGGAACCTTTTCCGCCATTTACTCGGCCCTCTATCCCGAGAAGATTAAGAACCTCGTGACCCTCGTGGCTCCCTTTGATTTCTCGACCAATGACGGCCTCCTCTTCTGCTGGTCAAAACATATGAACGCTGACGCAATGGCAGGGGCATACCGGGTCATACCGGGCGATATCCTGAACGCAGGATTCTTGATGCTCATGCCCTTCACCCTGAACATCAGAAAATATGTGGATATGCTCCATGTCCTCGAGGACAGGGAGAAGCTCCTTAACTTCCTGCGCATGGAGCAGTGGATCTTTGACAGCCCCGGCCAGGCAGGTGAATGTATTCGGCAATTCCTGAGGGACTGCTATCAGGGTAACAAGCTTGTGAAGGGCGAACTGAAGGTCGGCGACAAGGTTGTCAACCTCAAGAACATTACGATGCCCCTTCTGAACATTTATGCGAGCGCAGATCACCTCGTGCCTCCGGCCGCAACCAAACCCTTCAATGACCTCGTGGGAACGTCCGACAAGACCCTCTATGAATTCAAGGGAGGCCATATCGGCGTTTTTGTCGGCTCCAAGTCGCAGAAGGAGCTTGCGCCTGCAATATCAGATTGGCTGCATAAACGACAGGACAAGGGAGAGTCAAAACAGAAGCCGACGGCAGCTGAGAAGGCCGAAGCCAGGACACCGTCAGCCGGCAGTCCCATGCGTATGCCTGAGACAAAACCTCAACAGGGCAAGCAGGGAAAAGGAAAAGAACTCAAGAAGCGTTGAGCCTCCTTCTCCTCCGGCCGGGAATGCACCCTTGTCCCGAAGGATAGCGAAAGCCCCTCTTTTCAAAGGGCCCTTATTCGTCTTGAAGGGGCCGCTGAACGTTCACTTCACCCTTTCGAGGATCATCCCTATCCCCTGTCCGCCCCCGATGCAGAGGGACGCAAGCCCGAGGGTCACATTCCTCCTGCCCATCTCGTAGAGAAGCGTGACGAGAATCCTCGTGCCGCTCGCCCCGACAGGGTGTCCGATCGCGATGGCGCCGCCGAGGACATTCACCTTGTCCAGGTTCCAGCCCATCTCCCGGTTCACCTGGATCGATTGCGCGGCAAAGGCCTCGTTCACCTCTACGAGGTCTATGTCATCAACGGCAAGCTTTGCCTTTTTAAGAAGCGCCTTGCAGGCGTTTATCGGCCCCAGTCCCATGTAAGCCGGGTCAAGGGCCGCTGCCTGGGACGCAACGATCCTGAATGCCCACTGCGGCTTCAACCCCTCCATCATCTCTTTCGACACAACGAGCACTGCGCCTGCTCCATCATTGATCCCCGATGCGTTTCCTGCTGTTATTGTTCCGCCGCTCTTAAAGGCCGGTTTCAGTTTCGCAAGGCTCTCGACGGTCGTCCCAAAACGGGGATGTTCGTCGGTGTCGAATATCTTGTCTTCGCCCTTCGGCTGCTTCACCATGACAGGCACGATCTCGTCCTTGAACTTGCCATCCTTGATCGCCTCTTCCGTCTTGTTTTGGGAATGGGCCGCAAATTCGTCCTGCTCCTCTCTCGTGACATGGTACTTGAGCGCAATGTTCTCGGCAGTGATCCCCATATGACAGTCATAGAACTTGTCCCAGAGAGAGTCATTGATGAGCGTGTCGACCATCTCGGCGTTGCCGAGGCGCTGTCCCCATCTCATGGCCTTTGTTACATAGGGAGCATTCGTCATACTCTCCATGCCTCCTGCGATGACGACCTTCTCCGCACCCGACGCTATTGCCTGTCCCGCAAGGGCAACGGACTTCAGTCCTGATCCGCAGACCTTGTTCACCGTGAAGGAAGGCACATGCTCAGGGAGGCCGGCGTTAACCGCCGACTGTCGCGCAGGGTTCTGTCCCAGCCCGGCCTGGATGACGTTACCCATGATGACCTCATCCACTTCCTCCACTTCGATAGCGGCCCGCCTGACAAGTTCCCTTATGACGACCGAACCGAGTTCAATCGCATCCAACGGGGCCAAGGCCCCATCAAACCTCCCGATTGCCGTTCTCACGCCTCCGACGATATATGCTTCCATACTTCCCCCCTTGCCCAACTTCCGGTCACGTTATTCTGATGTTGTCTCTACAACCGCCCCTCCTGCTCCTTCACCCTCAAATCCTCATCCCTCCGTCGACCTCGATCACCCTGCCCGTGAAGAAATCGTTCCTGATGATGAACTGCACTGCCTGGGAGATCTCTTCCATCTCACCCAATCTGCCCGCGGGGATGTTCTGGATGATCTTCTCAAGGACCTCGGGCTTGATCTTCGCCACCATCTCGGTGTTGATATAGCCCGGAGCGATCGCGCCGGTCCGTACCCCGTATCTCGAAAGCTCCTTTGCCCACGTCACAGTCATGGCGTCAACAGCCGACTTCGTCGCAGAGTAGTTGGTCTGGCCGAGATTCCCTGCCCGACTTATTGAAGAGATGTTGATGATGACTCCCTTCACACCATGCTTCACCATATGGAATGCCGCCTCCCGGGCGCAGAGGAAAACTCCCGTCAGATTGACGCCGAGGACCCGTTCCCAGTTCGAAAAGGGGAACTTCGTTATCTCATCCCCCTTCTTCTTGATGAAGAGGGCGTCTGATGTGATGCCGGCGTTGTTGATCAGTACGTCGGGGGCCCCGTTTTCCGAGACATACCCGTCAAAGAACGCTTCGACGTCCTTCTCCTTTGATACGTCAACGATCTTGCCGGAAATCCCCTCCTCTTTCTTCAGGGCATCGAGGCTCTCCTGAGTCACATCGACGACAAAGGGCACCGCTCCAAGCTTCTTCAGATCGACCGCAAACTTCTTGCCCATTCCGCGTCCTCCGCCTGTTACAACGACCTTCTTCCCCGCAATCTCCATGATTTCGTCCTCCTTGTTCGTATTGTTCGGCGCAGCGAGTCGCTCCTTTTCAGAGGTAACGCATCCCTTCTCGAAGAGTCCTGAGACTATGAGGGGATAAAACCCTTGAAGGATAGACTTCAGGCTCTTTACAAGTAGCCCCCTATAAAATAATTATAACCAAATACATGGCATTATCAAGAGGAAAATCTCAATCTCGAGGTCTTCCGGCGATTCACCGACCGGCATTTGAGAGCGGGGTTTACCTCACGCCATCGTAAACCTCTTAGCAGGAAGCCTGAAAGTTGCTTGCAACATGAAGGTCAACGCACAATCGGTGAAGCCGACAGGTCAAAGGGGTTGGTTCTTATGGCGAGGGAGAAGAGATAGGGATAGGCGTCCTTTAAATGCTTCATGTATGCCAACCATTCATGAACCAGTAAGGTGTAGGCCCTCCTGATGTCGCCGGCGAGATGGGCATAATCGGTCTCGGGAAGGTCCTTGAAATCGTCTCTTGCTGCACACTCGTCAACGAGATGAAAGACCGCCAGGAGGACTTCTGTAAAAGACTCATGTTCGAGGAGATTCGGATTCTCGAGGAGCCTCAGGAGAAACTCCCTCTTTCCGAGTAGGAAGTCCCTGAGATATCCGAGATCGACCTTCCTGATCTCGATCCCGTAACGGTACTCTTTCAGACGCCTGGCGACACGCTCGAACTCTTCGTCTGACCAGTTGTTCGTCACGATGAGGTCTCTTCTAATCTCCTCGAGTCGCGGGTCGCAGTCCGAGAAATAGGTGAGCAGCCTCGTCCCTGCCTCGCTGAAGAAGACGCCGATGACCATATTCAGCTTCTCGAGCCTTGACCGTTTCTCGCGCTCACTCAAGAGCCTGTTAATGATCAAGGTGACGAGGAGGACCTGAATAGGGACAAAGGCGATATCCTGAACGAGGTAAAAGAAGGTGTCCCGGGGATTCTTGAAAATCACGATCTGTGCGATGTACATAGCCACAGACAAGGTGACAAGGGAGACGACGAGAAGGGCCTGCCAGCTCCATCGCTTCACCATTCCCCCTCTTTCATTTGAGGAAAAGCATGAAGCCGTTGACGAAGTAGACTAAACCGAAGCCGCCGGTAACAAGTCCGACGATCCAGACGATCTTCTTCTTGAGGAGAGCGGAAATAGACGACAGGAGTATCGCGATCTGGAGGAAGATCACCGCCATTCCGAAGGCCTGGGAATGCCTCTGTGCTTCATCCCTCAATGTTTCGAGGGCCTTTGCGTCTTTCTCAATCTTCGCCTTTTCTTCCTCGTACTTCCTTATCTTCCCGGCATAGGCATCGATCTTCCTCTCGTATTCCTCGGATACTGCCCTGGGAAGCTTTGGACCGGCAGCCTTTTGTTCGAGTTCGAACTTTTCCTTCTGGAGCTCATAGAGGTACCCTTTGATGCTCTTTGACTGAAAATAGGACCACTGGTCAGAGGCCTGGGACTGGGCGAGCACCGACCTCGTAGAAAAACTCCCCACCTTGAACGTAGAGAGCGTAGCGCAGACCGCGAAGATCACCGTCGTCAGCGCTAGATAGTTAAGCCACTTCTCCTTCTTCTCTTCTGCCATAGTTCAGGGTTTACGTTCACCGTTTCCATGGGTTTCCGAGCCCTATTATAAAACATTCCGAAGAACCTTTGGTTCCCATACTGAAGCATCGTTTGAGCCGGTTAGGCAAGTCATGAAGAATCCTCTTCCCCGTCAGTTGCAAATCATTTCGTGAGGTGATAAGGTGAAATTGAGAGGGATTATCATGGCAGGAACGGTCTGTAAGAAGAAAGGGCGGAGAGCACTTCTTTGATGTAGTTGTTTCGATACCGTGCAAAGGGTACTTTGCTGACCAGGCACGTATGAAGGCACCAGAAAGCCCGCATCATGAGCACAGAGCTTCGATGCGGGCTTTTTTTGAGAAGAGGGAAGGGAACATGAGTTGGCCTGGCACATTAAGAAGTTCGTGGAAAAGGATAGTCGTCGGCTTTATAGCGACAGTGGTGCTCGTCCCCCTCGCGGCACCGACCGCGCACGCATGGTGGGACGGTAAATGGAAGCAGCGCATGAAGATCCAGTTCGACACTTCTTCGAAGGCCGCAGATATCAAGGAAAGCCTGGTCGATGTCCCGGTGCTCATACGCCTCCACACGGGCAACTTCACGTTCTCGAACGCCAACGCCGACGGATCGGACATTCGGTTTGTGAGCAGCGACGATAAGACCCCCCTAAAATATCACATAGAGAAATTCGATCCCAGGGAGGAGATCGCCTTGTTCTGGGTCAGGGTCCCTCGATTATCCGGCGGGTCAAACCAGGATTCCATCTGGATGTACTATGGGAATGCCTCCGCTCCCGACGGTCAGAGCGCGGGAGGCACATACGATACGAACCAGCTGGCAGTCTATCACCTTGCGGAGAAAGACGGTAACCCCCGGGACTCGACTGCTTACAACAACCACGCAGTTTCTTTTACCGGCAAGCTGGGGCTTCCGTCCGTCGTTGGAAACGGCGCTCAGCTCAGCGGCGCCACCGAAGGGCAGATGACGATAACCGGATCGCCGTCGCTCACCTTCACCAAAGGATTTACGTTCTCCGCATGGGTGCGTCTGCTCCAGTCCTCCGGCAAGAGCTCTCTTTTCTTATGGGACGACGGAAAACAGTCTATCGTGGTCGGTCTCAATGATGGGAAAGCCTATGGAAGTGCGTCTTCGAGTAAGCGGAAGGCGGCAACGACCGGGGGAACCGCTCCTTTGTCAGCGGGACGCTGGCATCATCTTGCCTTGACTATGGAACCGGACAAGCAGATCACTCTCTATATTGACGGTAGTGAGGCAGGCTCGAGCAGACTTGAAGGCGCAGTTCCGGCGCCCTCGAGCCCCATGATCATCGGCGCTGCTTTCAGAGGAGACCTCGATGAAGTTCAGTTGTCGAACGTTGTCAGATCTGCCGGTTGGATCAGGGCAGCCTTTGAGAGCCAGAAACCTGAAAGTGTGCTGACGTCCTACATGGAGGGGGAATCAGGGGGTAGCAGCGAGTCCCTTACCATCCACCTGCTGAAGGTCATCATCAGGGTCAATACCCTTGATGGGTGGGTGATCATCGGGACTATTGTGAGCATAGGGATAGCATCTCTCTTTGTTTACCGGCAAAAGATCTGGATGTTTCGTGAGATAAAGAAAGGCAACGCCTCATTCTATCAGGCCTTCCGCAGCATGAAGCATCCCCTGGAAATGGTGGGAGAGAAGCAGAGGTTCCATGGGTCTTTTTACAGGGTTTACCAGGCCGGATGCGAGGAACTAGCGACGTTGCTGAAGGAACAGGGAGATACGCGCAAGCTGTCCGATATCGTCATGACAGGGGTAAGGGCGGCTGTCGTGAATGAGGCGATGCGGGAAAGCAGACGGCTGGCCTCTGGTACGCTCCTCCTGAATATCGCTGTTACGGGATCGCCCTTTTTAGGGCTCCTGGGCACGGTCTGGGGGGTCATGAACACTTTTGCCAGCCTCGCCGAGAGCAGCGAAGCCAACCTGGCAGCCATCGCACCGGGCGTTGCATCGGCCCTCGCCTGCACCCTGGCAGGACTTATGGTAGCCATTCCCGCCCTGTACGCCTATAGCTATCTCACGGGTCGTATGAGAGATTTGAACGCTGACGTGAAGATGTTTATCGACGCCTTTATTTTCATGTTGGAAAAAAGGAAGAGTGATGCCCTATGATGGACAACCCCATAGACAACCCCTATGAAGAGTTTGAAGTGATTGACAAGATCAACGTGGTCCCAATGCTCGACCTGGCATGGAATCTTCTGCTGGTATTTATGATTACGGTAACAGCGAGCGTGCAGAGTATCAGCGTCAACCTTCCAAAGGCGAGTGCTGCGGCAGGCCAGGTCAAGGCATCAACAAAGGCGATCACAATCACTGCAGAGGGGATAATCTATCTCGACAGCTATCCGGTCTCCATTGAAGAACTGGAGAGCAGGCTCAGGCAGTATAAGGCCGAGGATCCTAATATCCCGGTAGTGGTCCGGGGGGATGAAAACGTATTGTACAAGAATGTCGTCGAGGTCCTTGACATCCTCCAGAGGCTTGATATTAATCAACTGGGAATTGTGACGAAGAGGCTCGTTAAGTGAGGCTTACGAAAAAGCATGCGATGCGAAGCAGCAGCTCGAACCTCCAGGCGTCGAATCAAACATTTCAATCAACCGGCCCCATCGGCAGTGAGCCGTTGAGGGCCAGAGGGTTTGGTCGTTGGGTCGTTGGATTTGGATAGCAATCGATATCTGCGCCTCTGGTTGTTGATTTGGGTATGAGACATGTACGACAAACCGGAAACAAAACCGCCTGTGCCATGGAGTCTCATTGCGGTGATTCTTGTGATTGCGGGCGCCGCTGTCTATTTCGTCATAAACGAACTGTCCGATAACAGCCCCCGGGAAAAGAGTCGTGTAGCTGCCGTGACGTTAGTGAAGCCGCCGCTGAACCCGCCATCAAAGCCACCGCTTTCAGTCCGGCCAAAGGAAAAGGCATCGGGAATCGAGCGCGTCCCAAAAGAGGAAGATAGCAGCAATCAGGGAATGCAGGTGGAGGGGAAGGTCCTCGGGAAGGCCGGCGCCCAGGACGGAACGCGTGCAGCGGACAGCAGGGGCGCACATGTCGAAGGTGGCGGCAGAGGAGGCTCTGATGCGCCGGGTGTCGAAGGCGGGGGCAAAGAGAGTTCTGATGCGCCGGCGGGCGACACACTGGGCATGGATGTCGAAGGCGGAGCAGGCGGTGACAGCTTCGGTCTCGTCGGGAGAAAAGGGGGCAGAAGTATTCTTGCCAAGGTCGGAAGCCCGAAAGGAGGCGGAAGCTCAAAGTGGGACGGCACGGTCCCTCTTCTGACAAAGTTCGCCGGCTATATCAATATCATGACGGCAGAAATCAAAGAGCAGGTCGTTAAGCGGCTGGATGCCGAAGGAGGAATCCCCCAGGGCAATCTTCAATGCATCATTAGAGTGAGTATTGACAAGAACGGAAAAATCATTAGTCACCGGATCACCAGTACTTCGGGGAATATCGGGATGGATCAGGCGATAATGAATGCCCTCCGCTCTTACCGTTTCAGAGCGCGGCCACCAGAGTCCATGCCGAGGACAATGGACATCATGGTTAC